>JAUZRH010000215.1 GCA_030950555.1 Mariprofundus sp.
TTAATATTACCGACCTCCTGCCCTTTGATCAGCATATCGGCTTTGCAAATCGCGTAGGACTCCGGGTTCAGCTCCTGCCCGAAGGCGCGAATAACAGCTTGCGGATTCAGTGCCCCAACATATTCCATGCCTTCAGATAAAAAGCCGCCTGTGCCTGCTGTGGGATCATAAATAGTGCGGATAATTCCCGGCTTGGTGAGCACATCATCATCTTCCATAAATACCAGCGAGGTGGTCAAGTGCACAATATCGCGCGGGGTGAAGTGTTCGCCGGCAGTTTCGTTCGAGCTCTCCGCAAAGCGACGGATTAGCTCTTCAAATACCTTGCCCATATCATGGTTGGAGATGGCCTTAGGGCTAAGGTCGGTCAGTCGCACCTGCTGCACGATCTTGTAGAGCAGATTGGCATCACCCAGCTGGCCGATAAATTCAGCGAATTTGAAATGCTCGAAAATCTCCCGCGCATCTCTGGAAAATCCCTGAATGTAGGATTCCAGATTATCCTTGATGCCGGACTCACCCAGCCTGGAGAGATCCATCTTCGAGATATTAAAAAAGGAGAGGCCACCAGTGGCTCGCAGTATCAGTTTCTCCTGCGCCTCTTCCGGCAGGCCCATCTGCTGAACTCTCGCATATTCAGCCAGCACAGCTTCCTTACTCTCTTCCAGCACACCCTCAAGGCGGCGCAACAGTGTAAACGGTAGAATCACCCGCCCGTATTGGCTCTGCTTAAAATCCCCACGCAGCAGATCCGCCAGTTGCCAGATAAAAGCAGCTAAATTATTCGGTGTTTCACGCATGAATTCTCCCCACGATCAAGTCAGATGCGATAATATCTAATCAGCCCAAAAGCCAGATTGCGGCTCCCTAACCAGCTCCAATCTGACAGAGCCTAAATGTAACCTATTTATTGAGACAATGCATATGACCTGAATTCAGGTTATTCAACTAGGTTAAAAAACGCATAAATACGCCACAACCACACTCTCATAATGAGAAGGTCTCCAGTTCGATTCTGGACATCGGCTCCACATAAAACAAGCACTTACAGCAATGTAGGTGCTTGTTTTTATTTCTATCGATGCAATATCTGCGCCGCTTCCTCGTTTTCACCTTCCTGCGTCGGAAACCATACTTACTTCAATCACTCCTCGCGTGTGGCAAAATAGCAATTCCACATGCTCTGAATTTAAAATCTACCACCTTCATCTTACCAACTACAAATCTGATCAACCCCAGCCGAGTCAACTTTCTACGCACCAACATCAAGAACCACCCTCAGATTCAATTTAAAGCTTGTGTAGAATCATCTCATGGCTATATTAAAAAATCTTTCACTGGAGGCAACCCCATGGCGTTCAACGAACTTGATTTACAACGAATTAAAAAACATGTCGGAGGCTTCTGTGAGAAGCGCTCAGCACCTCACCTTAGTAATGAATTACGACTTGATTATGAAATAGAAAATCAAGCAGTCACAATTTTTGAAGTCCGTCCACACTGGAGAGAGACCGAGCTACTTACCCAAACTGAAATTGCCAGAATAAGCTTTGTTCGCAGCAAAAGAGTATGGAAGCTCTACTGGCTAAGAGGTGACATGAAGTGGTACAGCTACGAGCCGCTGCCATCATCGACAGATTTACAAAACCTGGTCACCGAAATAGACAAAGATCCTATGCACTGCTTTTTTGGCTAAACCAAGCGATCTTACCCAGCATTAGCACCATCATGTAATCAGTGCTAATCAGGGGAACCACACTCCGAGCACGACCAGTTATGAGCAATCCGGGGAATCATTGTCTGCAGCAAGAAGCCGACACTTATGATATTCAACCAGGGTATCTCACCCCGAGTAATACAGTCTTGATAAAATAGTTTTATTCGCTGAATATTATCCATGAATGACAAGCTTGAACTAAGACCATATTGATCCGATAACAGGGTAGCTGCGACAATTAGAAAAATGGCTATAAGCAGCTGTTGAAACCAACCTGGGACTGGAATCGTTGCTTCCCATTTTGTTTTTTTATCACAATGCGTACAAAAATACGGTTTATATCTTGAATGTAACATTGTCTCATCACCCCACTTGTATGCTAAGCTACCAAAACCATATATACTTGATGTTCCAGTTTTATTGCGGAAAATCGAAGGTCGCGCTTGAACTCAGCGCGTTTATGTTCATACGCAAATAAAACCACAGCTTCGACTCTTAATGACATCCATAAAGCAGTCAAAGACTTTCCACCACAGCGTTACGAAGGACACGAAGATAATCATTCACATAAATAAATATGTTCGTCGAAATAATTTAGAAAACACATCTCCTGCAAAGAAATTTGAATCCAAGCTTATTCGATATTTAGAAAAGAAAACAGGTGTAAATATTTATTCTATGTTTGGTGATGGCACCAACTATTGGAAATTGAGAATGGGAGATGATCATATTGAAATGATCATTATTGCCAATGGATTTAATATCAGTCAAAAATTGAAAGATGAACATAAATGGATCCTTCGTATTCGTGAAAGCAAGCCTGCTGCATTTACAGCATGGATAGGGCTGCATTGCCCCATGAACTTTGGAATTGTACGAAAACTGCCTGGAAATATAGTTCAAACGCAATTTGTATTTCATGTGAATGATGATGAAAATGATTTTTTTAATGCTGAAGTGCCCTCTATCAATGCAGATGCTATTGCTAAGGAGCAGAGTAAAGGTGAGAGCCTGAATGGTTTTGAAGACTTGCTTAAACGGGGAAACTTGCCGGATGATGATAGAGACGTGCCAAACTGGATGAAAATTAAAAA
>JAUZRH010000216.1 GCA_030950555.1 Mariprofundus sp.
CAATTCTGCTGGTCTATAAGTCCGCATTCTGCGTTGCCAAATCAGTTACATAGCCCTGCTATGCGCTTGATTTGGCGCCTTGAATCCAAACTTCTATCCTGCGCATAACCTGGATACTTTATTTTTTCCGCGGCCCTTATAGTAGAGAGTATATCCCTTGGGGGACGAAATCCACGCAGAAAGATGTGTATGAGGAGTGAGATGATGGTTTGCTTTTTTACGGGTGTCGTTATGAGTCGTAGGTGCAGCTTTAGCCGAGTATGAAGTGGTTATGTTGCAGTTTTCTGTTTTTAATAGGCTACTCTTTTCAAGAGGTTTATATGAGAAAGTCAAATTTCTGCTTGATTATCACGAATGAATGATCCAAATTAGGCGAATGAATTGCATGCGTATAGTAGCTTTTATTTTACTCTGTTTGAGTGGTTGTCAAACAAATGGTGCCGGTATCCAGCTGGCACCAGGATGGTCTTATCAATCATTGAGTGCATGGAAAGAGATAACCCCGAATAAGCTGGCTATTTCAGCATCTAAAAAATGGCTCTATATGTGCGGCCAACGGAGTGAATTTAGCAGTCAGGCAGGCTTGATAGCTATTCGTTTAAAGAATAGTCGCACGCATGTATTACTGCAAGGCATGCGTAACTGTAATGGACTCAATTTTGGACCGGATGGCTCACTATGGTTGGCGGAAGACGATCCGAAAGGTGTTATTTGGCGTATGGCTGATCCGGATATTTTTCCTGATGATCAGCGCGTAGATCCCTTGAATCTGAGCAGTAGTCATAAGGCTTTAGCACCCTTTCATGCTGCGGGTCACTTTAACCAGCGCGCCATAGCTTTTTCCAAGGATGGTCGCTTTGCCTATTTAGCTGATGCTTCGGCTAAAGGTAGTCTCTATAGGCTAAATATAAGCTCTCGAAGTCTAGCTGTTTTTCATAAGCAACGAGGTTGGCTTGCTGTCGGTCATGATGAAGCTGCAGAACAAGCTGTTAAACTGGGGGCGGAAAGTTTTGCAGCTATCCAAGATATTGCATTGCTACCTGATGGAAAGTTGTTATTAGCAGAGTCAGGGCGTGGGCGTATTTTACAACTTGATGATCATGGCTCGGTTCCTTATTTGAAAATATGGATGGAAAACCCACTGTTAACGCACCCTAGTGATCTTTCATGGGATCATGAACGTCATTGGTTGTGGATTACCGATTATGGCGAAGGCGGTGTGGTATGGGCATGGGATGGCACTAAACTGCATGAAATAGCCAGGCATGGGAAATCTCACTTTGCCGGTGTGCTAGCCGTTCATGGCACGGTGTATCTGAATATTCAGCGCGGCACAAATAACCCTTCGATGACGATTCGTTTACAAGAGAAGTCCACTAAAAACTAACAGCTTTAGTGTGCGGCTGTTGGGTTTTAGCCCTGTTGTTGAAAGCTGTTAATGATCCTGGCGCATTGTCTATCGCTTGTGCCCTCGGGGTGAGAGGGATTGATACTTGTTGTTACCTGTTTTTGGAACTATAATTTGACAACCTATTTAGAATAAAAAAATAATCTAACAACTTCCAAGGATGCTACCCATGTACCGAAATTTTATCTTTCTACTCTCACTCCTCATGATGCTTTCATCATGTGGTCCAAAGATAAGTGAGCACGATATAGATGCCGCAAGCAAGAGCGGTGCATTGTTGCAGATGTATGAAGGGCTGGAAAACAGGCTTAGTGCTGGTGAAACATTAGCAGCGGGTGAACGGAAACAGTTTGCCCATATAGGAAATTTAATTGCCGAGAAGAAAAGTGCAACGATTCGCCGTCACCTATCGGGTAGTCATGGCTTGGATGATGTACATCAGGCTAAGGCTGATGCAGAAGGCCTTGCTCGCTTTGATCAAACGGTTGCAGCAGAGCTACTGGCATTCTTAACGAGCGATGAATCAGATATAAAAAATCAAATTATTGAACTCGGAAATATTATTATTGCCATGGATAAGCAGTCCGTAGCAGAGCGAATGACTGAATTTAAAAACCTTCAAAACCTCTGGTCAACAGATCACAGTGATCCACTGTATCAGGAGTATCGGAGCCAGTTTGTGCAGCA
This sequence comes from Mariprofundus sp., assembly GCA_030950555.1. Classification (GTDB taxonomy): domain Bacteria; phylum Pseudomonadota; class Zetaproteobacteria; order Mariprofundales; family Mariprofundaceae; genus Mariprofundus. Next base: position 2,096 of record JAUZRH010000216.1, read on the forward strand.
GTACACGACGGTGGCTCACACAGCCTACGATGAAAAGGCCCTTGCCAAAGCACAATCCATGGTTTCATTTCTGTTGGAGATTGAGCCAAACAAAGAAACTGCGGCCATGATGATGGCTATTAATAAACAGCAGTTGATGCTTGCGATGCAGGAAGGTCGCTTTGCAGAGGCGGTTAGCTTTTTAAAAATTATTGCTGAGCAAGATGATAGTGAAGCTACGATTTCTGAGCTAACGCAAAATTTTAAAGGTTTAATCGAGCAGCTTATCAGTCAAGGTGATTCACTGCTCCAAGATGGCAAACTACAAGATGCTTTTGATCTGTTTTTTCAGGTAAAACAGCTGCGTCAGTTGCTTGATCTGGATCAGAAAGCACTCTCCACGCAAGAATCCGCTTTTATGGATCAAATGTTAATGCATAGTATGGATGCGGGCCAGGCAGGCCATCCAGGCCAAGCATTGGCTTATCTACTCTATGTGAAAAATTTGAATCCTAACTATCCTGATCTGAAATTGCTTGAAAATAAACTGAACAAGCAGGTTTCCGCAAGGGCTATTAAACGTATTGCCGTGTTAGATTTTATTGACCCCAATGAAGACCTCGAAATTGGTAGTGCTATTTCGGCCCGCGTCTCTAAATATCTATTTGATCACGCATCTAAATCAATTCGATATGTCGCGCGCAATGCCTTAAAACAGGTGTTGCGTGAACAGGAGATAAATTCAATGAATCGTGGTTCAGGTGTCCATTTATCTGCCGCAGATTTTATTTTACAAGGTAAGGTGACCGATGCCACAGTCGAAAGCAATAAAGATAAAATTCATAATACTCAGCGTGTAACTACTGGTAAAAAGAAGATGGCAAATCCAGCACATGCCAAATGGTTGAAACTATCGTCGAGTAAAAGAGAAGATATAAAAGAGCCGGCAGTCTCTATTTTTGAGGATATTAAAGAGAATGTTAGCTACGACATTGTAGTGCATCATAAAGTAGGTTTTATTGCTGCTTCCTATTCCATTGTGGATGCATCAACCAGTAATGTGCTCTTTTCTGAAGCATCACAGGTCAAAGAGGAGTTTGAAAGTCAGAGTAATGACGGCATTAAGCTTGGTGATTTTGAATTGAAAATGAAGTCAGCCAAAGTGCCTAGTGATGTGGAGATTCGCAATGCTTTATCAGTGAAGCTTGCCGATAAGGTTGGTGCATCGTTGATGACGTTTATCGGTAACCCTGAGCTAAGGTCACTACGTGTGGCTAAACAATTTGCTCAAGAAAATGACTACTCTTCGGCAAGCGAATCGATTGCTGATACCTATGTTGTTGAAATATCTAAAGGCGTAGACTCTTCAGAAACACAAAACTTGATGATGTTGTATGTTTCTAAGATTGAATTGTAAAACAACACTTTTATCACTGCTGCTCTGTTTACTGCTACCCCTCTGGGGCGATGCAGTTGCAGCTAGTAAGAGTGATGATGTTGTTAGTAAGTCAGAGAATGCCTTAGGCTTAGGCGAGGGCGATCTTCAAAGGCAGAAGGTGAAAGAGGTCGTTCCCCATCGTATAGCCATTATGCCCGCGACAGGTGAAGGGGAGCATGGGGTCCGTGAGGATATTCGCACGGCTATTCATAATCACCTGAGTTCGCTTACATTTGATGTGATTAAACCTTTTATTATTGATAGTCGTATTACTCGTATGCAAGAGCAGGGGCTCGCTGTTGATAAGCTAAGCCCTGAGGAACTGGCAACACGTTTCGATGTGAATGGGTTGCTTTACCTACATGTAGATAAAGTTGAAAAGCTCTATGTGGCGGCTTATGCCCACTACAAAATTAACATTACAGCTTCACTCTATTCAGCAAAGGATAAAAAAATTATTTGGAAAAGTAGCCAGAGTGTTGTTGAAAGAGCTGGCGGTATCTCTCTGAATCCACTTGGTATTTTGGCTACGGCCATCACTTCGGCCTCTATTTTAGGCGATAGTGTGCGAATTATGTTGACTGATAAATTAGGCAGGGAAATTGCAGCGCTTATACCCACACCAAAAGGCAGGGGCGATGTCATTGCGCCGCCTAAGCTGTTTTTAGCTTCATCTAATGCTGTCGAGGGCCCATTTGGCATGGGGATGGAGGTGAAAGTAGGTGCCAAAGCAGAGCCAGGGCTGATTGTTACGGTTGATTTGGGCGATAAACTAAAAAAGCTGCCATTATTAGAGGTGGAAAAAGGAAAATATATAGCTTCTATTGTTGTTAAAGAGGGCTATGACGCGCAAAAACTGGTGCCGCACCTGTTATTAATCAACCCGAAGTCTCGTTCCAGACTAGAATGGGATATTCCAGGTCGCATTGATATAGATACCGTACCTCCCGAGCAGGTTCAACACGTGATGGCTAACCCACTGCTTCATGCGATTCAATTATCTTGGCAGCCACTAAAGCAGAGTGGTGGCAATCTGAAGTATCTTGTGGAGCGATTGAGTCAGAATGGTGAAGTAACTGCATTCCCCAAAACCGCTGTTTCCACTTTTACCGATAATGACGTTGTTATTGGAGAAACTTATCACTATAGAATCACTGCTATAGATAGCGCGGGCAACCGAGGGCTATCAGCGCCGGTGGCTATGATGGCCATGAATCCTGGTCCTACAAAAATATCCGGTCTGATAGAGGTGGATGCGGAGCTTTATTCATTTGGTAGCCCCTATATGATTACAGGATCTTTGCGCGTCATGCCGAAGGTGACACTGCTTGTTCATGCCGGTGTTTTTTTGCAACTAAATGAACATAGTAAATTTGAAGTGTTAGGGGCATTACAGGTTGATGGTGATAAAAAAAATCCCGTTCATATTGAAGGCGATGGCTGGGAATTGAAATTTAAGAGTGGCCAACGTTCCTTATTAAAGTATTTAAAAGTATCCGGAGCTCATACGAAGCTTATTGTCGATGGTAAGGTTGATATTCAGCAAAGTAGCTTTACGGGTGTCTATCAACCCGAACCATTACCCACGAAAATATTGCATATACCTCAAAATATAGCTGCTGCGCTAAGTTTACATACAGTGGATCATCGTAAAATGAAAAAAGGCTTATCGATTCTTAGTGGCGCGCAGCTCAAGATTGATCATGTGCTGGTGCAGGGTTACGAAATTGGACTGTTTGTCGATGGGGGTAAGTTATCAGCTGCCGACAGTCGTTTTCTGGATAATGAAATTGGATTATGGGTTCAAGGAAACAGTCATTTAAGCAGTGAAAAACTACGCTTTGCTAATAACAGGGTGCATGCTAAAAGCTCCCTCCCTTTACGGCTAGATAGAAGCTTCTTTGCGGAAAATAATTTTCTTTCGCTATTAGGTAAGGTTCAGGGAAAAGCAAAAATAAACTGGAAAAAGTCGGTAACGGGTGAAGATGATCGACAGACGTGGCTTATGCAGCAGGTCAGACAGTTTGGCAGTAAAATAGCAACAGAGGGTTTCCCAGCGGCAGCCTTAGAAATGAACCAGACATTACAAGCTATTTCAGGTGAAGACAGTCAGTTTATAAAGGAAGTTCTTGAAACATTGCGTAGCGGCACGCTGCCCAGAAAACACCAAGCTGCATCAGCGACTGCGCTAAAACTTTTTTTGAATAAACATTATCACAAGGATAAACAGCTGAAATTCTGGCTGCAGGAAGTTGATGTTGGCCTGTCAGCTTCAACAACGCACTCAAATCTTTACATGCGTCAGCGTGCTGATAGTAAGCTGAAAATGGATTTTATGCGCAATCGACTGCCCGGTGTATCGCCATTTAAATATAGAAGACTGGCTCGCTCGATAGATATCGCTAGTTATACTCCACTTACTTTTTTACTCTACAATGCTAAAGATCGAAGTAGGAAGCGTGGCTGGTTTTTGCGTGCCACCTATAACCATAAAATTGACCCACTATTGGTTCAAGAGGGTTTAATAAAACGACCGCCATCTAATGTACTTATCTCACTTTTAGCCAAAGATTCATCGGTTGTTTCGGCACTGTTACGCGAGAAAAACCTTAGAGTTGATACGCTTATTGGCAATGCGGTCAATAAAGAGGCCTTTGCACAGGCAGCGATGCTGGGAAGTCAGTTGCTTATACAGGTGGTTAAAATAGCGCAACAGGGTAAGTCAGGCCTAAGTAGTCGGTTGGTGCAAGTAAGCGGGCGTATTGAACTCGGATTATATGATGTGAAGAAGCAAGTGAACATAAAGAGCTTTTACGCTGAGAGTAGTGGTGTTGGTTTCAGCGAGAATGAAGCTGAAGGAAAAATGATGAAGTCCGCAGTCAAAAAGATTGAAAATGAACTACTGAATACGCTGTTTGCCTATGACAGCAAACAAGATGACAGCAAAAAATAGTGGTGATTTCTATCGCATTTCGAGATAGAAACCGTTAGGGAACACAGTGTAAATCGTTGAAACTCGATATTTCATTTTTGTGGCTGAACGTTGGGGGTGCTTATCAGGTGAATGCTTGTATGGCCAAGTGCCTCCGCTTAGGCCGCAGGGTGCATAAGCAAGCCCGCGCGATAGCCTACTGTCTTTAGTCGTAACGCTGTGGCAACGCAGAATGCGGACTGATAGACCAGCACGTGGATGATTGATTCTTTCTGCGGCCCTAAGCTACTTTTGCTCACTGGTGAAGGATGCCCAAAGCGCTATTTATTTTGATTCATAAGCAGCTATCAGGGCGGCTTTTAGTTGTGGATGGTCATTTAATTCGGTGATACCCAGATAGGTTTTTGCTATGGGTTGTAGTACGCGCATGGTGCATTGTTTGAGCCATGCGCGCCTGAATCCATCCATGTCTAATCTGTTGTTATGGACATAGTCGATTGCAAGTCCTGTTGGGTAGTTGAAATTCACTTCCTCTTCTTCCATCAGCATCACATCAAATTCGTGCGAATAGCTGCCGATACCATTTTCAGAGGCAAGAATTTTAAATATATATAGGATGGGATTTTCATACCGCATACACTCATCTAAATTTACGATGGCTGACGGTGTAAATCGAACGCCTTTAAAATAGAAATCTACCTGTGCTTCTACGCGATTCATGATTGACTGCCTTTTGTTGAAGATTAATGAAGCTATAAAAAGTGTGGTGAAAGGCTTTTTGCTTATTATTTGTGCCGAATAGTTACGAATTACAAAGGCTAAAAGAGTGTGCGAAAATGGCAAACAAATGTTATCTGGTAACTTATTATTATTTGCGATGGAATACGCATCTACATGCAGGAAGGAGAATTTGAATGAGTTGGAATAGAGATGATACCCTTGCAGTGTTAAGTTTTCCTGGTGCTGATCTACCGGCTTATGAGCTAGGGATGGCCGTTGAGCATTATGAAGAGATTCGCGAAGTGTTGCATGGTGCATTAAAACTGTCGCCGGATGCCATTGAAGCGATTGAACTGGAGGCTGAAGAGGATTACATGCTTCAGTTTTTTGCTATGTACTTAGCTGCGGCGGTAAGAGATAAGGATGCTTTTCCACTCATTCGGGATTTTTTTGCCGCGCATGGCAGTGCCGCAGCGACTATTTGTGGCGATATGATTAGCGAACATCTGGATCGTATTCTATTTTCAATTTGTAATGAAGATGCTGAAGCTCTAAAGCTGGCTGTAGATCTTCCTGGCCTAGATGAGTGGGTGCGCGTGGCCTTTATTAGTGCGCTAGGTCAGCTCTATTATGCGGGTCTGATCGACTACGAGAAATTGGCGACATGGTTTTATGATTGGTTTACAGGTGATATGCTTAACCAGACAGAGCGTACATGTTTAGCGCATGAGTGTGTCTATTTTGGTTTAAAAAATATGGAAGAGGTGTTGGTTGCTGGTTTAGCTGAGGGTAGGATTGATTCCGATGCTATGAGTGTCGCACATATTAGAAAAAGTATGGATGATACCATACGGCCGGATCATTTAGCTTATCGTTATGGAATGGTAGACGATGTGATTGATTTTATCCGAGTATGGTATCCGGATGCAAGTGGGGATGATGAGCCTATGTTGTTTGAAGATGATGAATTAGATGCCATTACGGATCTGCTGGATATTTATAATTATAAGGCCGAGGAGATTGTCACGCTTGAATGCGTTCATGGCTTTATTTTTGCTATTGCGTTAACGCCAGAGAAGCTAACGCCAAATGAATGGTTACCTGCCCTTTTTGCCGGTGAAATGCAGCAATTTGAATCAATAGAACAGGTGAATAGACTCTTTAGCGCTCTGATCCAGCTACTAAATCGCCTGCATAAGTTGCGCTTGGAAGGATTACTCTTTTGCCCGGTTATGATGCATCCGGGTGATGATTCCATTAAGTTGAATGAACTTCGTGAATGGTGTCGGGGCTTTGTTTTGGCTGCTGGCCTGCGAAATCAGTATTGGATGTTGGAAGGTGAGCAAGCTACAGATAAAAAGGTGAATGTATCGATGGGGGTGATGCTGGGTATCGCTGATGATCGGATACTGGATGAAATGCTTGTTAATCAAATAGGGCAGCTAGAACGCCAAGAACTGCTTGCTCAATTTGTGCTAGCCTTGCCTAATACGGTTCAAATTTTAATTGATCATACTGATAGGCTTGAGTCTGAACGCCTACTTAAAATGCAGCCGATTCAGCGTGAGAAAGTGGGGCGTAATGAACCTTGTCCATGTGGTTCTGGTAAGAAGTTTAAAAAATGTTGCGGTATTCCCGGCAGAAGTTTGCATTAGAGCTGCTTGATATCTGTGCTGAACAGTAGAGCCGTGTATTTGAGGGAGAATGGAATGAGTTTAAAAACAAATCGCCAACAAGTGGTGATGACGGCAGTGCAGGGGGCCGTCGCACCCGCACATCAATGGGCACCCTTTGAAGTTGGAGCGGCAGGTGAAATTTTTTCATGGCCCTCTACGGGTGGCATTACCTATAATGTGAAAGTCGGAGATTCTGTGTTTGGCTGGGCTGGAGAACATATCGAGCCGGGGGTATCGACTACATTAAGTCATAAAAATCGTAAGGTTGAGGCGGGTTATCAGTTTATGGCCTGCTGTGGTAATCAGGCTAGAGTTGTATCGGGTGAAGCGAAAGGGGCATGGGGTACGGTGCTGGGTCATCATGGTGGCGTAGAACATTTGATGATCGATTTTCCGGATGAAACACTTGATAAGCTTACGTGTGAAGATAAATTTTTAATTCGCGGTTACGGGCAGGGTTTACAGCTGTTGGATCACCCAGAAGTCTATATTTATAATTTAGATCCGGAACTGCTTGAGTGTTGGGGGCTTAAAGAGCGTCAAGATGGACGGATTGAAGTGCCTGTGCATGTCATCATTCCGGGGCACGCGATGGGTTCCGGGATTGGAGCATTATCGGTGACGACGGGCGATTATGATATTCTCTGTCATGATAGCGAAACGGTGCATCAATATGGTATGGATAAGCTCCGTTTTGGTGATTTTGTGGCGGTCATGGACCATGATAACCGTTATGGTCGAACCTACCGTAAGGGGGCCGTGACAATCGGCGTAGTGATTCATTCCGATTCACCTTTGGCTGGTCATGGGCCGGGTATGATGACCTTGATGAGTGCTTGTGATGATAAGCTGCTGCCTGTGCTTTGTCCGGATGCCAACCTGGCTATCAAAAGAGGCATTGGTCGCTTTGTCTGATGTTCGTTTGCAGGTTGCCTGTATTCAGATGTGTAGCACGGCTAACCGAGCTGAAAATTTACAGCAGGCAGCAATATTACTGGCGCAAGCGGCAGCTGGTGGGGCAAAGCTTGTACTGTTACCTGAAAATTTTGATCTGATGGGTGTCTCTGACACGGCAAAACAAGAGAATGCCGAATTGCAGCATCATTCATCGGTTTTGGCTTTTCTTTCGCAGCAAGCGGTCTTGCATCAGATGACCATTATTGGTGGCAGCACGCTGTTATCAACAGGATCAGAGCGCTTGCGTAATGCATGTGCGGTGTTTTCATCAGATGGTAAGTTGTTGGCTATATATGATAAAATACACCTTTTTGATGTTGACGTGGGAGCGGCTGAATCCTATTGTGAGTCAGCGGTGATCAAGCCTGGCGATAAACCCTGTTCCGTGCCGTTGGGTTCTTTTCGCTGCGGCCTATCCATCTGTTATGATCTCCGCTTTCCTGAGCTTTATCGCTATTATATGGCAGATGGCTGTCAGCTTTTAAGTGTTGTGGCAGCCTTTACAGATCGGACGGGCGCAGCGCATTGGCAAACGCTGCTGCGGGCGCGGGCGATCGAAAATCAGTGTTACCTTCTTGCATCCGCTCAGTGGGGCGTACACGCCAATGGGCGGCGCACATGGGGGCATTCAATGATTATTGACCCTTGGGGTGAAGTGATTGCACTGCAGGAAGAGGGTGTAGGTGTGATCATGGCAGCGTTAAGTCTGTCCTGTTTAACAGCTGTTCGTGAAAAAATGGACTGCCTATCACATCGACGTTTCATAGCCGATTTCTGAAACTGCTGTGTGCATACGGCAAGAAACTATTCCTCACCTTTCAGCGCAGCGTAAGGGCTGCGGCAATAAATAAGTATCCCAATAAGCGTGCGGGTTCAAGGCGCCAAATCAAGCGCATAAGCAAGCCCTGAATGGGTGCGATAGCCTACTGCCTTTAGTAGTAACTCTTTGGCAACGCAGAATGCGGACTTATAGACCAGCATAATTGGATGATTTATTCTTTCCGCGGCCCCAAGCTTGTAATGTCTTTTCTCGTCATTCCCGCAAAGAACCTGCCCCAGCAAAGGCGAGGGGCGATAATGACGGAGAATCATACTTGAACACGATAGTGTAACACCTGTCGC
>JAUZRH010000217.1 GCA_030950555.1 Mariprofundus sp.
CTAATTAATGAAGCACGCCCATGACCAAGGCCGACTCACCTTATGGATACTCAACGTGCGCAAGATTGCAGCGCAATGACTGCGCAGCCAGTGGGTCAGTTTTCATGAGCATAAGTGGGTCACTTTTCGTGAGCACCCAAGCATCCACCCAGAGTTTTGCAATTGGCTCTCTAAAGGGCTTTAAATGGCATCCTTCATCAACTATAAAAAATAGTTGACGCTTTACCTTGCCTCAGAGCTGAAAGATATTTTTTCATCTTCCGTAAGCTGGATGAATCATGGGTATTTTTATTGATCCCCTCACCCAAGCCCTCTCCCTGAGGGCGAGGGTATTGCTCACGTCACAGTGCATTTGTAAGCTGAGGTTCTTGCACCCAGAGGGTTGGGGGTGAGGGAATCGATTATTTGGCGAAGCCTTTTCCGTCTTAAAAAAAGCCTTCATGTGTACATCGGAAAATGAAGGATGCCCTTTTTTCGTCATTCCCGCGAAGGCGGAAATCCATTTCAAAGGAACGCTCTATTTCACCTTCTTGGGGGTGGGACTTTAGTCCCGCAGAACCTTTGGATAAGATACGTGTGAGTTAAGTATAACTTAGGCACGCCTCCCATACTTCTGCACTCAGCGGATCCCCGATTAAAGCACTCGGGGATGACGGCATATAAGCATTCGCGCTCCGCATATAAAATATTCAGTAATGACGAAACAGTGACCATAACATCATTCTATCCTAGATCGCCGCCCGTCATTCCCGAGGCTTGAATCGGGAATCCATATCAAACAAAACGCTCTATCGCGTAGCAGGAACACAGCTCAAGCGTCTTCACGGCAATGACGCGAAAGAGACCTTCAAGCTTGAATCACTATATACCGCCACCGAGAAAGCGTTCCAGCTTTTCCTGTTCATCAAGGCGATCTTTGTCCAGCTCTTTGGACTCTTTTTGCTCGTCATCGGTAGGACGATGGTGAAAGGTATCCACCCGTGCATTCACATCATCGATCATTTTAATCACATGGCGCAATGCTTCGGCTACAGGGTTTGCCAACAAATGGTGATCCAGGTTAATTTTACCATTTTCAATCAATGACTTGGTAGAGCCAACCACTGTACCGGGAATTCCAACAACTGTCGAATGAGCAGGTACATCATGAAACACGACTGAGTTAGCACCAATCCGCGACTGTTCTCCAATGGTAATTGCCCCAAGGACCTTGGCACCCGCACCCACAATGACACCTGATTCCAAGGTAGGATGGCGTTTTACCTTTTGCCATGTTGTACCACCTAAGGTGACACCATGATAAAGCGTTACATCGTCGCCAATTTCCGTTGTTTCACCGATCACAATGCCCATACCATGATCAATAAAAAAACGTTTACCTATGATCGCACCCGGATGAATCTCAACACCTGTCATCCAGCGTGCTAAATGGGATATAAAACGACCCAACCAAAAAAAATGATATTGCCAGCATGCGTGCGCGACACGATAAAACCAGATGGCGTGCAGACCCGGATAGCAAGTCAGCACCTCCCAACTGGAACGCACTGCCGGATCACGATCAAATGCTGTACGAATATCTTCTCTAATTGAATCTAACATACATTGCCTCAATTATACTCTAATGCTAGCTATGGCCGACTGTAACACCTCGGCGGGAGCAGCAACACTCCACAAGCAAGGCTTCGCCAGATGCTCCGCACTCCAACGCCTAACCTGTTCAACATCAACAGCACATATACGCTCCAACCAAGCCATGGGGGACAATAGTGTCGACTCGTCCAGCCGGCCCCCCAGATAGAGCATCTGCCCCTCAACCGAATCAAGCCCCATGCGAAACTGCACCTCCATCTGGCGCTTGGCCCGCTCAAGCTCATCAGCATTCACACTCTCAGCAAAGCTTGCGAGCACATCCTGCAAAACCGAAATAGACTCGGCAGCCCTCGCAGGCTCTGAGCCGCAAGTAATCGTCCATACGCCTGCATCACTAAGCATACTCAAGTGCGAACCGACACTATAAGCCAGCCCCCGTTTCTCACGTACTTCACGAAACAGACGAGAACTCATGCCACCACCAAGCAATTGATTCGCCAACCAAGCCACAGGGCGATCATCTGCATCCACCACGATTCCAGGGTAGGAGAGCACGATCTGCGCTTGTTCGCCATCACGCTCCAGTGATTGAATACCACTAGCGGTCCGCAGCGGTTTTTTTCGATCCAGTGCTGTTTTACTGACCGGCCATGACAAGCAAGAGAGCGCTTCCACCAATTCAGCATGATCAATACGCCCAGCCGCCACAATCAATAGATGTTTATCACTATAGTGCTGCTGCAAATAAGCAGCCAAAGCATCGGTTGTTATGGACGCAAGCGCTTCATGATTACCCAGAACAGGGTTACCCAGTTCATGATCTGAGAACAACGCTTCAACATGTTGATCCATCACCCACTCTTCCGGTGTATCTTCTACCATGGCCATTTCAGCGTAAATCACCTCACGCTCACGTTGCCACTCCTCTTTTGGCAGTGCCGGTTCACGCACCATTCCCACCAATAGAGCTAGGGACTCCTGCCAGTGTTCATGTAATACATGCAGATGAAAGCAGGTGCGCTCACGTGAAGTAAAGGCATTGGCATTACCTCCCAGCTCATCTAATTTCTCAGCCAAAGCATGCACATCCATCTGCTTGGTGCCCTTAAAAAGCATATGTTCAAGCGCATGGCTTATGCCAGCCTGTGCTGCAGATTCATCGCGGCTACCCACATCAACAAAAACACCCAACGCCACACTCTGTGCCGCGGGCATCGCATGACTAAGTAGCAACGGCCCATCCACTAACTGTGTTTCCTGATAAAATG
>JAUZRH010000218.1 GCA_030950555.1 Mariprofundus sp.
GCTGTGAGGTAACGTAGAGCGTCAACTATTTTTTATAGTTGGTGAAGGATGCCTTTTTTCTTTTTAAATCATCTTTTGATGATCGGTCCATCCTATTGGCAACATTTTTTTTGAAAAAAGTGTCAACTACTTTTGGGGTTGAATGAAGGATGCCACACCATAAGCCATTTAGTGTCGCATGATGGCTATGATGGCAGACGATAATCTGTGATATGGAAGCTATAAATCAGTTGCCGGTTTCAGCATACCAGTTCAGCTCATCCAGCGGCAGCCAAACTCGACCATCTTCAATATGAAGCTCACAGAGAGCACTGGATGCTTCGATATAATCACTGAGTTTGGCTCTATCCGTGAATTTTCGATAGGTTCTTAACACCAGCCTCAGAAGCTTTTCTTTATCCTGGCCATCCACACCAAAAAACGTGGAAAATGTCCGATCCTGAAAATTCACACTGCCACCTTGATAAACGTATATGGTAGCCCGACTTTCCGGATTCAGTTCAACAAACTTCAACAGCGCCTGAGCCACTGTCGCTGTGTAATCATGGCGCTCTTTACCTTTAATACTGCCAAGGTCGACTTCAACCGTAGGCATAGGTTCTTTCGAGCGATATAAATTCAACTCTGATATTGGCTTCTCAATCACGACTTCACTCCTCTCTGTTCTGAGATTTATCAGTCCAAATCAAAACATAGCGATCAGTATTGCCCGGTTTAAATTGTGCTGATTGGAGTATCATAACCCACCATGCGACACTTCAGGTCGCATGCAATAATTACAAAGCCATTGAAATCAGAATCACGTACCTTTCAACATGAGTGTTTGAATTAAGCGATCAAGCATTGAATACGCGTAAGGGCCACGGAAAGAATAAAGTATCCAGATTATGCGCAGGATAGGAGTTTGGATTCAAGACGCCAAATCAAGCGCATAAGCAAGCCCTGAATGGGCGCGATAGCCTACTGCCTTTAGTAGTCACTCTGTGGCAACGCAGCATGCGGACTTATAGACCAGCACGGGGATGATTTATTTCTTTCCGCGGCCCTAAGGTCGCACTTCTGGGCATAGCGGTGTAATTCAAGGTCGGGGCCAATTGGCGGCGTTGGCGGATACCCATCACTCTTTCTGAGCCTCCTAGGTACTGCTTATTTCCCCAAACGCTTCGCATCGGTTATGCTGAGCCCAATGAATGATTGGAGAGGCGTGGTGAGTATGCATAAAGGGAATATAATTGCTATTGGGCTATTGATAGGGATGAGTCTCGGACTACTGAGTACGCCTACTTGGGCCGATGAACGGATGGTAAGTACAGCGCGCATCAGTGAGATTCTTAACAAGGTGGATGATCTTTGGCGTGGTGATTCCTCCTATGTTGAAGTCACCATGCGGGTGAAAACGGAACACTATAGTCGTGCGATGCGTATGCAGGGGTGGTCTAAGGGTAAAGAAAAAACACTGTTTCGTGTGCTTGAGCCTCTGCGGGAAAAAGGGACGATAACACTCAAGTCAGGCAGGCATATTTATAGCTACCTGCCTAAAACAGATCGCACTATTCGCTTGACTAGCGGTATGATGATGGGTTCATGGATGGGTAGTCATTTGACCAATGATGATTTGGTTAAAGAGACACGCATGGAAGAGGATTATGATGCGACGATAAGTTTTGAGGGGGTGCGGGATGGGCGTGAGCTTATTGAGTTTACGTTGATTCCCAAAGCGGTTGCTGCGGTGGTATGGGGTAAAGTAGTGCTGACGATTATGGCGGATAGCTATACGCCGCTAGCAGAACGCTATTATGATGAAGATATGCAGTTGGCACGCACTTTTACTTTCTCTGATTTAAAGTTATTGGCGGGTCGTATGCGGCCAGCTCTACTGAGGGTAGTGCCTGCCGATAAGCCGGGTGAATATACGGAATTTTTCTACGAAAAGCTGGAATTAAATTTGGCGGTGAGTGATTCTATTTTTTCCAAAGCTAGCTTACAGAGGCGATAGAGCAGTGATTAAACGATGAGAATCATGAGGCTTGCTAGCAGAAATGTAAGGCGGAGTTGGCAGCGTTCGCTAGTGACCATGCTGGCTATGGCGTTTGCCTGTTTTATGATGATCTTTTTCTCCTCCTTAATGGAAGGCATGATGCAAGGCAGTGAACGAAGCGTCGTCTCTATGAATATGGGAGATATTCAGATTCATGGTTATGCTTATCGAGATGATCCGGATATCTATAACCGTATTGGCCATGCTGATCAGCGCATTACGGTGCTGGAAAAAGCCGGATATCATGCAGCTAGTCGGCTTTATGCGTATGGTTTGATTGCGGCCAATATGGCTTCGAGTGGTGTACAGTTACGCGGCGTGGATCTACAACATGAGATGCAAGTGACCGAGCTTTATAAGCATGTGAGTCGGGGTGAATGGCTGAATCAGAGAGATGCTAATGGGGTAGTGCTGGGTAAAAAATTGGCTGCAGCCCTTGGTGTTGGGCTTGGTGATGAGCTGATATTTGTGGGCCAAAGTGCGGATGGTTATATAGCCAACGAACTATTTAAAGTGCGCGGTATTCTCAAGTCGGTTTCCGATGGTATTGATCGCATGGGCCTGTTTATGGTGATGCAGACATTGCGCGATTTGATGGCTATGCCTGATGGCGTGCATGAGATTGTTGTTTTACGGCCGGATCGAACCACGGATTTGGCAATGGAAACAGCAAAGGTTCAAGGTTTATTTCCTCAATTAGAAGTGAAGCATTGGAAGCAGTTGATGCCGGTAGTGGCACGCATGATTGATACTGCATCCATGCAGATGATGATCATGTTGGTGATCTTTTACATTGCGGTTGCCACGGTCGTACTCAACGCCATGCTGATGAATGTATTTGAACGGATACATGAATTTGGTGTGATGAAAGCACTGGGTGTGTCACCTATGCAGTTGTTAGCCCTCGTGTTTGCGGAAACTTTTGTCATGACTTTGATTGCGGCGCTGGTTGGCTTGGCTGGTGGCTGGTGGGTCTCCGCATACTATCAACTACATGGCATTGATCTCTCAGCGTTGGCTGGTTCCATTAGCTATGGTGGTATCGCCTTTGATCCAATCTGGTATGCCGTTGTTAGCAAAACAGCGCTGATTTATCCCGTACTATTCCTGTTTGTCATTGCCGCGATAGCTGTGATCTATCCGGCCATTAAAGCGGCGCGTTTAAGCCCGATTCAGGCTATTTACTTTCAATGAATGGGGGGTTAGAGGATGCTCAATAGCTTGGCATGGCGGAATATATGGCGGCGAAAGCGTCGTACACTGATTACCGCTTTTTCTATCGGTTTTGGACTGATGCTCTCTGTTACTTTTACCGGTTCTGGTGATTATACCTATACTCATATGATCGATATGGGTGCCAGCATGGGCATGGGACATGTCACGGTCGAGCCTGTTGGCTACCAGCTTAAACCAACGCTTGATAAGCGACTTAGCCATACTGAATCGCTGCAGCAACGCATTGTCGCGATGGACGGCGTTGCGGATGCGGTGGTTCGTATTACCGGTCAAGCTTTGTTTGCCACAGCCCATAAGAGTGTAGGCGGTGGCTTTATTGCTGTTGACCCCGCTTTTGAGACGCCTGAAAACAATATTATTCTGCGCTCGATGGTGAAAGGGACTCTTTTTAGTGATGCAGATAGTCGCGGCATTGTGATTGGTGAGAAGCTGGCGCAAAAGTTGCATGTCGCCATAGGTAAAAAAATAGTCTATACCACGACTGATGTCGATGGTGAAATTGTCAGTAATATTGCCCGTGTCAGTGGCCTATTTGCGACGGGTATTGCTATGGTGGATGGTAATATGGCGTTGCTAGCGATGGCTAGCGTACAGAAAATGTTGAACTATGAGCGTGATGAAGCGACGTTAATCGCGGTTGTGATTAAAGATCAACGCAATGCAGCGTCAATGCGCGAGCGCATCAAGATGTTATCGGGCGCACAAAATGTGGCAGTGTTAACTTGGAAACAGGCACAGCCTGATCTGGCAGGTGTGATCGCGTTTGATAAAGCAGGTAATTATATCAGTCAATTTTTAGTGGGTTTGCTGATTGCTGCGGGTATCTTGAATACCATGCTGATGAGCGTGCTTGAACGAAAACGCGAGTTTGGTGTGATGATGGCAGTTGGTATGGCACCGGGGATGTTGTTTCGACTGGTGATGGTGGAGTCGTTCTGGCTGGCTATTGTGGGCTTGTTGTTGGGGATTATGATGACGGCACCATGGTATTATTATCTTTACCACACAGGTATTGATCTCTCCTCATCATTTGGGACTGATTTTAGTTATGGCGGTGTGCTGATTGATCCGGTGTTTAAAGCAAGGCTGTTTAAGGAGAGTGTTATGGCCATACTATTTGGTGTGTTTACGCTGGCACTTGTGGCTGGCCTCTATCCGGCATGGCGTGCTGGTCGTTTGCCTCCGGTTGAGAGCTTGAAAACATTATGAGATTGATCAGATGAAGGAGAGGGCGATGCAGGCTGTAGCTTCTGATATGGGTAGGTCTATTGTGCGCCTGTGCGATGTGCGGAAAACATATCACCAAGGTAAGGTGGCGGTTCAGGCCGTGGGTCACATCTCGCTGGAGATCAAACAGGGTGATTTTGCTGTGCTCTGTGGTCCTTCCGGTTCGGGTAAAACAACCCTGTTAAATATGATTGGAGGCTTGGATCTACCTACATCGGGTCATGTATGGATGGATGGCGTTGACCTCTCGGGTCTGAGTCGAAAAGAGCTTTCGCAACTACGAAAAAATCGCATTGGCTTTGTCTTTCAAGCATATAACCTCATTCCAGTGATGACTGCTTTTGAAAATGCCGAATTTGTACTCAACCTGCAAGGGGTCGCTGAAGCGGAGTGTAAAGAGCGAGTGATGCAAACGCTAAAAGCGGTAGGACTTGAGGGTTTGGAACATCGCAGGCCAGATGAGATGAGTGGCGGTCAACAGCAGCGGGTGGCTATCGCTCGTGCGATTGTAACGAAGCCTTCGATTGTATTGGCTGATGAACCGACAGCCAATGTTGATTCCCATACAGCAGAATCACTACTTGACCTAATGCAACAGTTGAACCGAGATCAAGGGGTTACTTTTCTTTTCTCTACCCATGATCAGCATGTAATGGACAGAGCCAGCCGTATCATTCGCCTGCATGATGGAGAAATCGAGTCAGATGAACCGCGTGCGTAAAGCAATGTAGGAGATGGGGTCATCAGATCTTCTATTGTTGCATATTGTTCACAACACACGCGGAAAGCCATGGTTTTATTTAATAGGTAAACTGTCCCCGTATTGCCCCCTTCGTGGAAATAATGACAAGCAAGTAAACCACACCCCGATACCCCGCCCGTCATTCCCGAGAGTTGATCGGGAATCCAGTTTTTCTGGATTTAATAGGTATTTCTGATTACCCATGAAACGCAGCTATGCCGATCGCCGACATGCTATGGTGACAATCAAGTATATTGGAGCCTCTACATGTTGAAACCGTCAGATAGCTGAATATGATACGTAATCAAGAAAATCTTAGCCACTGATACCCCAGGGCACCTTCTCT
>JAUZRH010000219.1 GCA_030950555.1 Mariprofundus sp.
GTTCACAAGCTAAATAGCAGGCCACGAAAGTGCCTGGGCTTCAAAACGCCTTATGAGGTATTTGAAAAAATACAGGGATTAATATGAGAGTAGTATTTGAGATTGCACTTATGACTTGAATTCAGGCAATTCCGTTCCCACTTTTTGGCTTTTTGTAGTGCTTCAAGTATGGATTGTCCGTCATTCCCGACCTGATCGGGAATCCACCATTGCAGAGTGTGATTGAGAACAATGGATTCCCGTCTTCACGGGAATGACGGTCAAAGGACACTCCCCACCGTCACGGGAACCCACGATCTGTTTAGGCTAACCCTATCGCGTAGCGGGAACGCCGCTCAAGCTTCCCGAGGGTCTAGTCGGGAATGACGGGCGTAATGCTCTTTTGACCAAAGCCTTCAGCGCAGCGAAAAACCAAGCAAGCCACAAATGGACACGAATAAACAACTAATCAGGAGGGAAGCAGGCATCCTTTTTCCCCGTGCCCAACCCCATCTATTAATTATGCTTGCCGTGACACTGTTTGTATTTTTTCCCAGAACCACATGGGCAAGGATCATTGCGCCCCACCTTTGAGTGCTCCCGTTTATACGTAGAAGTAGCTTCCTGTTCTTCGTCTAAACCGTAGTTATAGTTTAACGACGTCGACTCCTCTACCACTGGCTGTTCAATCACCGGCTGCTCAACTTGCACGCGGTGTAAACTCACCATGGTCTCTTCGCGCACTTTTGTTAACATACTCTCAAACAACTCAAATGATTCACGCTTATATTCCTGAATCGGTTGTTTCTGAGCATAACCGCGCAGTCCAACGCTTTGGCGCAGATGATCCATCGCCAACAGATGTTCTTTCCAATGATGATCGAGCACTTGCAGCACTAGGTACTTTTCAAAACCCTGCATCTGCTCCTGACCTGTCATCAACTCTTTCACTTGCATGTGAGCTTTCAGCGCTTCAGACAGCTTTCCACCCATATCATCCGCTGTTTCTACGTCGTCACTAGACAACCACTCTTTGGGATCGGCTTCAATGGTTAAGCGCTCTAGTAGAGCTTCTTTAAGCTCATCAAGCTCCCAATCTTCAGGATGGCCATGCAAAAATTCGCCTTCCAAACGACCGGCGTACTCTGCCTGCATATCCTCAATCACATCATGCACGTCATCGGCTTCCAGAAGCTCACGACGCTGAGAGTAAATCACATCACGCTGCTGATTCATCACATCATCATATTCCAGAAGCTGTTTGCGGATATCAAAGTTACGTCCTTCTACTTTTTTCTGAGAATTTTCAATGGCTTTAGTCACCCAAGGATGTTCAATCGCCTCACCCTTTTCAAAGCCCATTTTCGTCAACATGCCCTGCATTTTCTCACCGCCGAAAATGCGCATGAGATCATCTTCAAGTGAGAGGTAAAAACGAGTCGCACCCGGATCACCTTGGCGACCCGAACGGCCACGCAACTGATTATCAATACGACGAGACTCATGCCGCTCTGTGCCTACAATATGCAGGCCTCCAGCCTCGACCACTTCAATATGCTCGGCCTTACATGCCTCTTGAATCTCAGCACTTTTACGTGCGCGCTCGGCATCACTAATTTTAGCAGGCAGCTCATCAATCAACATGCCCGGGTTACCACCAAGCATAATATCGGTACCGCGGCCTGCCATGTTCGTGGCAATTGTCACAACGCCTTTACGGCCTGCCTGCGCAACAATTTCCGCTTCTTGCTCATGGTGTTTTGCATTTAACACAGCATGCTTGATACCACGCTTCGTCAGCAGTGAAGAGAGCAACTCTGACTTATCAATCGAAGTGGTACCTACAAGAATCGGGGCACCTGAGCGATGTGTGACCTCAATATCATCAATAATTGACGCATATTTATCATCCTCATCACGAAAGATAAGATCCGGCAGGTCCTTACGAACCATATCTCTATTGGTGGGTACAATAACCACTTCCAAACCATATATCTTATGAAACTCTTCAGCTTCAGTATCCGCCGTACCTGTCATACCGGCAAGCGTTCCATACATGCGAAAATAGTTCTGAAAGGTGACAGAAGCGAGCGTCTGATTTTCAGGCTGTACCGTGACACCCTCTTTGGCTTCCAACGCCTGATGCTGACCATCAGAGTAGCGGCGTCCAGGCATCATACGCCCGGTAAATTCATCAATAATAATCACTTCATCATCGCGCACGATGTAATCTACTTCACGCGTGAACAGGGTATTGGCACGCAGACACTGAGTAGCCGCATGCATCTGATTTACATTGTCTGGATCATAAAGCTGTCCTTCGTCCATCAGCCCCGCTTCTTTGAATAGCGTCTCAATATGCTCCATACCATCCTCTGTATAGGAGACGGCCTTATCTTTTTCATCTTTGTCGTAATCGGAGGGATCCAGCTTCTTAATAAGTAGATCAACCTGACCATAAAGTTCGGTTGCTTGCTCAGCCAGCCCCGAAATAATCAGCGGTGTCCGCGCTTCATCAATCAGAATTGAATCCACCTCATCCACGATAGCAAAATTATAACCGCGCTGTACAAGCTCTTCGCGTGCAAAAGCCATATTATCACGCAGGTAGTCAAAACCAAACTCATTATTCGTACCATAAGACACATCTGCCGCATAAGCCGCACGTCTATCTTCGCTACTAATCCCATGCACAATCACGCCCGTGGAGAGACCTAGAAAACCATACAGTTCACCCATCATGGCCGCATCGCGGCTAGCCAGGTAGTCATTTACCGTCACCACATGTGCGCCCTTTCCTGAGAGAGCATTCAGGTAGACTGCTAACGTAGCCGTCAGTGTCTTACCTTCACCAGTCTTCATTTCAGCGATTTTACCCTGATGTAAAATCACACCACCAATCATCTGCGCATCAAAATGACGCATTCCAAGCACCCGTGAAGAAGCTTCCCTTACAACGGCAAAAGCTTCCGGCAGCAATTCATCCAGTGATGCGCCATCTTCAATACGCTGGCGAAACTCAACCGTTTTAGCAGAGAGTTGCTCATCTGCGAGCTCTTTAATAGAGGGTTCAAAAGCATTAATCTGATCAACAATAGGCTTGAACGTCTTCAGCAGGCGCTCATTACGGTTACCAAATAACCGAGTCAAAACTTTAAGCATGGTAGTGGGTGCTCCAAGAGAAAATAGTGGCCGGCAAGCTAGCATAATCACACGCACTGACCAAGAAACGCCAAAACAGCTGCTAATACAACCCTTAAATCTAGCTGATTACCCACGAAGCTTAGCCAATCGTATGGGCTTTGTTCTCTTCCGTGTATTCCGTGCTCTAAATTAGAATGCAAACCATCAACCACGGAACACACAGAAAAAGCAGCCTGATTACCCAGCAGTTAAGCAGACCGCCCTGGAATCACTTTACAGCTTGATGGTTCTGGGTTCTAATCAAGTAAAATAATGGTAACTACTCAGGTCATCCCCTGATTTGCCCGATTTCTGCGTCAAAAATACTCAAGTGCAGGAGCACACTACGTATTTCTTCCTTGAACTCGAACAAATCAGGAGCGACCTGAGCAGTTACAACCATTTTTGTGTGGGGT
>JAUZRH010000022.1 GCA_030950555.1 Mariprofundus sp.
TCCAAAAGGTGCGCAGGATAGTTGTTGGATTCAAGGCGCAGAAACAGGCGCATAGCTGGGCCTATGTAACTGTTTCTGCAACGTAGAAGGCGAGCTTATAGACCAGTAGAATTGGATGTTTTATTATTTCCGCGGCCCTTATGCTGAGGAACGCTGCGTGCGCCTAAGCGTTCTGAAAAGTTGCTGTAAATGTAGCATTGTAAGACCTGAGCCCATAGCCTTGCTGGTCAAAGATATCAGTAAAAGGTAATATTTGCCAATGTCAGCTAATGAAAAGCTAAAACAGATACCAATACATGTGGCGGGTGCTACGTCGCTGCATCCTGCCCGTCGAATGGTCCAATACTTTACGGTGTTCTTATTGATTGTCATACCCTTGAGTGGGCTGTTTCGTATCGACCCTCAGGCGGGTGGTTTTATTCTGCTGGATCATCAGGTCTGGTTTTCTGATATTTTTATTGTTATGGGGTTCTGGGTGTTTATCGCCAGTCTACTCGTGATGATGTATTCGCTGGTTGGTTCTGTGTTTTGTGGTTGGATGTGCCCGCAGAATACCGTCTCTGAATATGCAAATTGGTTGACTGAAAAGCTGCTTGGTAGACGGGCTCAGATGATGGACCTGACGGGTGAGCAGATGGCAGTGGCTAACCGTAAACAGTCTTTATTAAATTACGTGCTGTTAGGCTTTGGTTTGTTGCTACCTGCGATGCTGGCCGCATTGATTCCGCTGCTTTATTTCTTTCCGCCTTCGGCAATCTGGTCATTTGTCACGTTTACAGAAGATGCTAAATTAGCCAGTTCACTGCACTGGATCTATTTTGTCTGTGTTGCTGTTTTTATGTTGGATATCGTGGTGATTCGCCATTTGATGTGTAAATATATGTGTATTTATCGCGTCTGGCAGCACTCATTTAAAACAAAAGAGACACTGCATATCCACTATGATGAGGCTCGAAGTGATCACTGCGCGACCTGTCATTACTGTGTAGACTCTTGCTTTCTGGATATTGATCCGTGCCAAACGGCAGTATTTGACTCGTGTGTGAATTGTGGCGAATGTGTGACGGCCTGTGATGAGTTGCACAGTAAGAGTAAAAAGCTGGATGGGCCGGGGTTGCTTAGTTTTGCCATAGGTGCTGAAAATAAAGGTGCCAAAGAGCAGGGTTCAGTCGCTTCTTTTTTTGCTAGAGCGAAAGCTTCATCATTGGCGACAGTGATAGGCGCGATTTTTTTTACCATTGGTGTCGTTGGTTATCAGAGTGATGAGTTTTCTGTCTATCGCAGCGAAGCCTGGCATGGAGCGAAGGTGTTGGACTATCGTATCAATGTGGCTCATAAAATCTATCAACCTACGGATATTAGCTTACGTATTGAAGGTTTAGATAGCTCGCTATATCAGTTAGAAGCTTCTACTGTGCACTTTGATACAGCTGGACGCAAGGATGTAGCACTGCATATCGTTGAATCCATGCCAAAGGGGCTGCACCGCTTTCGTGTATATGCGACGTCTAATAGTGGTTGGTCAGGGCGCTTTGATGTGACCCACTTTGCCCCTGGATTGGATTGAGAGGCATAAGGGTTGTGCTTGTTAAAGGGCTAAGTATTTGTTGTATGATTGAACGGAAAGCATAGTAAATATATTCAGGTTAGGGGTTGATTGATGAGCGAAGAGAAGGAAGTGATGAAGCCAACCCAGGTCAAGTGGGGGAAAGAGTCAGATGATAACTATGGCTATGATTCTGATGAAGATCGTTTGAATAAACGGGGTATGGATGATTGGGAGATGGTGGAACATATTCCTGAATCCCAGAAACGTGTGCCGAAATGGTTTTATGCCGTGATACTAGGTGTGTTGATGGTGGCCTTTGGTCTTTCTCTGCCCTTTTGGGGCGATAGACCGGATCATGCGCGCCCTTGGTTTACGATGGGACACCTCTATGCTGTGCTCTATTTTATTGTGGCGTTTATATTTATTTTTTTCATGGTCAACTTGTATGGCTCAGATCGGGGTGGTCGCTTGGACTCCGACAACGAAGAGGATGACGATATTGAGATGCCTGGACATGGGGGTCGTGGAAAGTGAAATGCCGCACTATTCTGCTGTTTTTTGCGTTACTTTTTTTTGCAGCATGTAGCACTCCAGAGACAAAAGTAGATTATCCTGCGATGAGTAGTGCGCCGTTTCATATATATGATGCCCAATGCTCCTTGTGTCATGCGCCAGCTAGGCCATCGGCTCATACGCAAAACGAGTGGCCGTTCGTTATTGCGCGCATGAGTGAGCACCGGGTCGAGAGTCGGATTCCTCCGATACCCGACGAAGATTTAATTGTGATACGAGACTATTTGAATCACTATGCCAAGGGGACTAAATGATGGTACGCTTTTTACTGCTGCTACCTGTATTGATGATGTTATCTTGTTCTGCCGGCAAAGATGTATGGCAAGCTGCACCGCAAATGTGGCAGGAGTTGACGCTGCGGGTGGAGACGCGCCCTGAGTCAGTTTCAACGGGTATGAATGAATTTTTGATTATTGCAGGTCACCAGCAGCGGGGGTTTATTAACAATCTGCTTGTGGAGGTGCGTACTGATAGTTCTGGGGCTACCTGGAAACAGGCGATGCCCGATGGTGCGTTGGGCGTATTTCGGCGAGCGCTGCCGGTAAAAGATCCACAGCATGAGCACTTGTATGTAAGGTTGACGCGTCATCATCAGCATGGTGAACTGACGTTTGACCTTGTTGCGAAACAGTGATTTTGCGCAGCTTATATTTTACTGCGCTGTTATTTTTTTCAACAATAAGCTCAGGGCTTGCCGTCGAGGTGGGTGATGCGGTGCGCGGGAAAATTGTGGCCAAGGTTCGCTGTATGGTGTGTCATCACCTAGAAGCGCCATCCCGGAGTATTGGCCCATCACTGCTGGGTATTTATGGTCAAGCTCCTTCAATCACGGGTGTGCCGTTTATGACGTGGAATGATGCAGCCCTAGATATCTGGTTGGCCAACCCTCGCGCTGTAAAGCCCAATACGCGCATGGCGCTTCCCCCTATCGCCCCTCGCGATCGTGCCGATATTATTGCTTACTTTAAATCGGTCTCCGAACTATAGTAGAAATAAGTTGCTGGCAATGCATTGAGCTCGTCATTCCCGAAGGTTTAGTCGGGAATCCATATCTAAAAAACCGCTCTTTTTGATTCTTGAAGCAATATGCGTTCCCGCCCTTCGCCTTCGTGGGTATAACGTGCGTAATGCTTAAATCAGTTTACCACGCGTAGCGAGGGGGGTGTCAAAAAAAACGGATTAAGCCCTCATGTAGAGGCTATTCTGCCAGTCTAGTTTTTGTTGTGCTTGGCTAGGCGTTGTTCCAATTTGGTACTTTTAAGCCAATGGCGGACCAACATGATTTGAGTGCCACCACGGGTCTCTTGGCAACGTGGGCAGGTGAGGTAGCTCAGATAAAGTGCTTTGGGCATGCGGCCTTCATCAAATAGTTCGGACTGCATCTGGCGAATGGTGTTCTTGATTTCACGGATATTGCCCTTAAATAGCTTTGCTCGAACCATATACGGATTTTTCAAATTATAGGTTTTACGCGCCAGCGAATTGTTTTCACTTAGCAGCGCAAGTATCTTACCTTTGAACATGGCCGACTGGGTCAGAACAAAACCCGGCCACTGTTCATGTAGTTCCAATGTTTTAATATCTTGATGTTGGCGATCCAGGCATGCTTCAAAGCCAATGGGCATGTGCATAAACATGGCTGCGCGTTGTTCATGCACGAGGGTGCTTCCTAAATCAATATCCTGATTATCCCATTGCGGATATTCGGAGGGACAACCGCATTCTAAACGCATAATTATATTTAAGTTCCTTTTTTGTACACATCTTTAAGTGTCATCACAACATTCGCTAGATAAACCCAGAAGCCAACGGCCAATATAGATGCTGCAATCGAGATGACAGGCCCGTAGAAGCGGTGGATGGCTGGAACCTGAGCGGGGTCCGTGAGCCATAGATTGCCTTCGATAAAGCCAAAAATAAGAAGGGCGATATAAAAAGCGCTGACGCCAATCGTGGTCCACCAAAAAGAGTGTTCAGCCATACGCTGAGAGTACATGGCCTTGCCCGTTATTTTGGGTAACATATAATAAGTGATGGCCATACCAAGAATAGTCACACCGCCGACTAAATTAATATGGGCATGGGCCAAGGGATCAATCATATGGCCGGGGCCACCATAGGGGCTACCGATTGAGTCTAGCCATGCACGTACAGCTGGGACAACTTGTAGCAAGCCGTGCATGGTGCCAATGAAAAAAGAGAAGGCAGACATAAGTAAAAATTTAGCGAGGTATCGGTACTTATTAGGGGCAGGTTTTGACATGGAGAGCGAGACTATCGGCGAGCTTGCTGTATGCAATAGTTTGCATGGTTATAAACCGCGATGCTGGTTAGGGTTGCCCATGCCTTTATCTGTTTTGTTAGTATTGATGAGTTTTGCCGTGATGGCGCTTGCATGGTTATTGAAGCGTAATCGACGTGTGCATATAGCTTTAATGGGTGGGGTCATGGTTTTTGACCTGCTGTTTCCAATATGGTTATATTTAACTCACGATTGGATGAAGCGCCTGATTGATCATGGTGAGATACTCTCGTTTTTGGTTTGGACACATGTATTTTTATTTTTGACACTCTATTCTCTTTATGTGCTGCAGATTCAAGCGGGTCGTAAGCTTGCAGCTGGTAGCGAAGGATCTCGGCCTGAGCATAAGGTTCAGAGTCGTGGTATTGTGATTATTCGGCTGTTTGTTTTTTTATCAGGTGCACTTTTAATTGCGCCTGATTAAGGGATAATTAAAATAGCTTCATTTTTCTGCTTGCCTTTTCTTTTTTTGCATGCAGCATGCCCTCTTATTAAATCTTAGGGAGGTCTGAGAATGCTCGCACATTTTATTGAATCATCGGTAAACTTTCAGAATGATACAGTCTGGATGATGTATGGTGGTATGTTTGTAGCGCTGGGTGTTATTTGTCTGGTTACCTATATTTCTGACTGCAATAAATACGAAGATAAATAATCAATACACAGGAGGGATTTGCATGAAACGTACGATAAGCACTATGGGCGCGTTTGCACTGCTGGCCTGGTTTGCATTGCCAACCGCAGCGGCTGTAGCAGAAGAAGCATTGGGTAATGTGAATAATGGACGAGTGATTTTTCAGATGGGTAAGGGCGATGATGTGCCTGCCTGTCAGGGCTGTCACGGTATTGATGGTAATGGTAATGATGAAGTAGGTTCACCACGTTTGGCGTATCAGGTGGATACCTATATCTTAAAACAGTTGACTGACTTTGCACAAGATAAGCGCACAGACTTCACGATGTATCAGATGAATGATATTTCTAAGGCTTTGACTGAACAAGATCGTCGCGATCTTGCTGCTTATGTTCACACACTGAAATCTCCTTATATTGGTTCTAACCTTGATCAGTTGCGCCGTGATGGTGCAGAGATTGGTGATGCCCATGAAGGAAAGATGATTGCTGAATATGGTGCCCCAGGTCATGGCGTACCAGCATGTAAGAGTTGTCATGGTTTTCATGGTCGCTCAGCGGGTCGTATGTATCCAGCGATTGGTGGTCAGAACTATGTTTACCTAAAAAGCCAGTTGGAAGCATTTAGGGCCGGCGCAAACACTTCAGCTGCAGATATAGCTTCTGGTAATAAAGAAGATAATGCGCGAACTAATGACTATATGGCTCAGATGCGCGCTGTGGCAAAGAACCTGACCGATGCAGACATTGCAAATGTGGCCGCGTTCTTAACCTTGGCTCGTCCCAACACACCGGGTAACCCACGTTCACCTAGTCATCAGTAATCGTTTGGTGTAATTCTTAAAACGGGAGGCTTCGGCCTCCCGTTTTTTTTGCTCTATATGAAGAGCCAATTGCAAAACTCTGGGTGGATGAGCGGCAATCCCACTTTGAGTCCATTTTTGAGGTGGAATGAGGTGCATGGTGGTTCCATGGAGCAAACAACAGCGCGGGTTGGGCCAAAGTGGGGCCGCCGATCGCCGCTC
>JAUZRH010000220.1 GCA_030950555.1 Mariprofundus sp.
TATCTTTTCTCGTCATTCCCGCGAAGGCGTGGGGCAGGAATGACGGACAATTCATACTTGAAACACTACATAACAGAAAGCATTACGGGGTGTTTGTCATTGCAGGTATCCCATATTAAAAGGAAAGCTGGATTAGCTAAATAGAGCACTCTTTTTGATATGGATTCCCGATTCAACCCTCGGGAATGACGGACGGGGCATAAGGGCCGCGGAAAGAATAAATCATCCACGTGCTGGTCTATAAGTCCGCATTCTGCGTTGCCACAGAGTTACTACTAAAGGCAGTAGTCTATCGCGCCCATTTAGGGCTTGCTTATGCGCTTGATTTGGCGCCTTGAATCCAACAACTATCCTGCGCATAACCTGGATACTTTATTCTTTCCGTGGCCCTAATGTAATGAAGTGACTGCCGTTCTACCGCTTTCCGTGATAGAAATAGGTCGAGGACGCAGAGGTAGCCATTGTTTTTAGTAAAAAACAGTCCCCTCTTTGACCATTGCTTTGCAGAGTGCCACATTTAATGCCATGCTGTCCCCTAAAAATTGCACGCCAGCTCTAAAGCCCCCACCCTCATCTGCGGCGGCCGGCACACTCCACACAACTTTACCAAAAACAGTGATATCAAGCTCCTGATAGCGATAGTGCAGCGTTAGTATACTATCTAACGCCAGAGGCTCATCACTTGCCAAGCGTGTTCCAAAGGGAGAAACATCCAGCAACACCCACTTTTCAACTACTTTATCCCCAACAGAGACACAATGTTCACCTTTTGTCGGCCGCTCAAAAAAAAATCTCTCGGCAACACGCCGTTCACAATTCATACAAATCTCCTGGCACTGCCGGATAAAAAAGCTACTTAGGGCTATGGAAATGAATCATCAGCCCTTATGCTCTATTAATTCTATCGAATAACCATCTGGGTCTGTGACAAAAGCGATGATAGTGGTTCCATGCTTCATCGGACCCGGCTCGCGACTGATGACCCCTCCGGCAACCCTAATCCTCTTACAAATAATGTGTATATCTGAAACAGCTATGGCAATATGCCCAAAGCCATTACCATGCGTATAACCATCCGTCTGCCAATTATATGTGAGTTCAATCGCAGCCCCATCAGCTTCATTACCATAGCCAACAAAAGCAAGGGTGAATTTACCTTCCGGGTACTCTTTTTGGCGCAATAGCTGCATCCCCAGTACGTCGGTATAAAAGTGAATAGATCGATCCAAATCTGCTACTCGGATCATGGTATGTAGGATACGTTTCATTAAAGCGTCCGCAAAAAGGCAATGATATTCTGCTGGTCACTGACAGCACAAATACGTTGATTTGGCATCCTAGTTCTGGCCTTAGCATCTCCACTAAAGCTCTTTATCGCTTGTTTAGCGTCACATAACCAGAGTGCTAGATTCTGTTCATTCCACGACCAATGGGCGGCTTTCAATGCCGCGCCATATCTGATCCCCGCCACACTACCGGCCTTGCGACCGACAATATTTTTTAGCCCAGGACCCATCTTTTTCTTATCGCTAAAGCTATGGCAGGACATACATTTTTTAGCTAATTTTTTTCCCTTGACTGCATCTCCGACGACAGCCAGTTGTTTGGTCGCTCGTTTAGCGGGTGAAGTGCGTGTGATCGGTGCTGCAATGGTTTTCAAATGCGGCGTATCCAGTACAACATCCGCTTCTTTAACGCTTGTATTCAGTGCTGCTATAGTCGCTTGGTTCTCTTTCACCGATTGCTTAACAGATTGCTGCATATCAGATCCAACAGTGCTTCGCGGGTGTTTAGTCACAGCCACTGTATCTGTTACCGTGATATCGTTGATAGGCTTATCTGCTGCTGGAACAACCGTTGCTGCTACCGGTGCTTTTGCAGCTGTCACCGCTGTCGTTTGCGACGCATTTTTATTATCACAAGCCATCAAGCTTAAGCAGGCCACTACAGCCCAAAAAACAGATTTTTTCATTAGATCTCCTTCTAGCAAAAGCCAAGGCCGGCTCTTGGCTTCTATCATCATGTGCTGTTCAGCGAACAAAACAAAGGGCACCCGAAGGCGCCCTTTGCATGTGTCTCATTTAGCCGTTAAATATCTTCGCCTGAGACTGTTTCAGGACTATCATCAACTACCTGACTCAACTCTTCAACGATATCGGCATCCGGTAATTTTTCGATCTCATCTAGCGATGCAGTTTCACCCCGTTTAGGAGCATTCCGTGCAGCAAGACCCGTACCGGCTGGCAATAGTCGACCAAGAATCACGTTCTCTTTCAAGCCCATCAACCAATCCACCTTGCCTGCCAGAGCTGCCTCTGTAATCACACGCGTTGTTTCTTGGAATGATGCTGCCGAAATATACGAATCGGTGTTCAGTGAAGACTTCGTAATGCCTAGCAGAATAGGTTCGAATGTTGCAGGCGGCTTGCCTTCAGCAACCAGTTTACGATTGGTCTGAAGCACATGTTTGCGAACAGGCTGCTCGCCACCGACAAAGTTAGAGGCACCCGGATCAATAATCTGAACCTTACGCATCATCTGGCGGGCAATCACTTCAATATGCTTATCATTGATTTTCACACCCTGTAGACGATAAACCTCTTGAATTTCATCTGTCAGGTAGTTGGCCAATGCTTCAACGCCTAATACCTTGAGAATATCCTGAGGTGCTGGCGAGCCTTCCATCAGACGCTCACCACGACGAACGCGATCACCTTCCTGCACTAGAATCTGAGAACCCTTAGGAATCTGATACTCAAACTGCTCACCACCATCCGCTGGGTTCACATACACACGTCGTTTACCGCGAATATCCTTACCAAACGAAATAACGCCATCAGCTCCAGCAATAAATGCCAGACTCTTCGGTTTGCGTGCTTCAAACAGCTCAACCACACGTGGCAAACCACCTGTAATATCCTTGGTTTTACCGGCTTCACGTGGAATTCGAGCCAATACATCACCCGCCTTCAGTGCCGCCCCATCATCCACATTCAAAATAGCGCCTGCTGAAAGGAAGTAACGCGCCGGTGTATTGGTTCGCGTAAGCGTCAGAGGATCACCCTCTGGGTCAGCCGGATTCACCAGGTGAATCTGAGGACGTAGCGCATCCTTTCGTGTATCAGCCTGCTGCGTCACCACACTACTTGACAGTCCGGTGACTTCATCCGCCTGCTCACGCTTGGTGATACCCTCTTCAAGATCCACATAGCGAATCTGACCATCAGCTTCAGCAATGAGCGGCATGGTATAAGGATCCCACTCAGCAAGCTTCAAGCCCGACTTCACAACAGCACCATCAGTCGTCATCAAGTTGGCGCCGTAAGGAATACGATGACGCTCCAACTCTTTATCCTTAGCATCAACAATAATCACTTCGGTATGACGGTTAATGACAATCGCTTCACCATGCACATTCGTCACGGTGATGGCACTATCTAGTTTAATCGTACCACCAAATTTCGCTTCAACATGCGCCTGTTCAGCTGCACGGGAGGCTGTACCACCCACATGGAAAGTACGCATGGTAAGCTGTGTACCCGGCTCACCAATCGACTGTGCGGCAATAACACCCACGGCTTCACCAATCGAAACAGGCGTACTATGCGCCAAATCACGGCCGTAGCAGTTAGCACAAACACCCTCTTCCGATTCACACGTCAGTACCGAACGAATACGCACCGATTCAACGGCCGCTTCACCAATTTTTTCAGCCAGCTCTTCATTAACCATCGCCCCGGCTGGAGCAATTTCATCGCCTGTAATGGGCTCATAAACAGTCTCAAGCAATACACGACCAAGCACACGTTCCGTCAGTGGCTCAATCACTTCACCACCTTCAATCAAGGCTGAAAGTGTCACACCATCCTGCGTACCGCAATCCTGTTCGCGGATTACAGCATCCTGTGCTACATCCACCAGTCGGCGAGTCAGATAACCTGAGTTAGCTGTCTTCAAGGCTGTATCAGCCAGTCCCTTACGAGCACCATGGGTCGAGATGAAATACTGTAAAATGGTCAAACCTTCACGGAAGTTTGCCGTAATCGGTGTTTCAATAATGGAACCATCTGGTTTTGCCATCAAACCACGCATACCAGCCAGCTGACGAATCTGCTGCGCCGAACCACGAGCGCCAGAATCAGCCATCATATAGACCGGGTTAAAACTCTTCGCCTCTTCGGTACGAGTCCCATCAGCACTGGTTAGCACATCTGTAGAGAGATTATCCATCATCGCCCGTGCAACTGTTTCCGTGGTACTTGTCCAGAGATCGACGACCTTATTATAACGTTCACCAGCCGTAATAAGACCATCCGCATACTGCTTCTGAACTTTGGCAACTTCCGCATCAGCATTATCAACGAGAGCTACCTTATTATCCGGAATCACCACATCACCCAGAGCAAAAGAAGCGCCTGACAGCGTAGCATAATGGTAACCAAATACCTTCAAACGATCGGCCAACAGCACGGTTGCTTTGTTACCAGCGACGCGATAGCAAATTTCGATGAGTTCGCCCACATCTTTCTTGGTTAATACTTTATTCACGCACGAAAAAGCCATCTCATCCGGCAACACCGTGGATAGAATAGCACGACCAACGGTGGTCTTTTCACGCGTTCCACGAATGCGGCAACGAATACGCGTATGAATCGTAACAGCCCCCGCATCAAGTGCCCGTAGCACCTCATCCGGTGAGGAAAAGGCCATATCTTCACCCTTAGAAAAAGGACGTTCACGGGTCAGATAATAGATACCCAACACCATATCTTGGGTAGGCACAACGACCGGTTTACCCGTTGCCGGTGAGAGAATGTTATTGGTGGACATAATAAGCGCCCGGCACTCTGTTTGTGCTTCAATCGAGAGCGGTACATGCACGGCCATCTGATCGCCATCGAAGTCGGCATTAAACGCCGTACAAACCAACGGATGGAGCTGAATAGCTTTACCTTCTACCAGTAGCGGTTCAAAGGCTTGAATGCCCAATCGATGCAGGGTTGGCGCACGATTCAGCATCACCGGATGCTGATGGATTACTTCTGCTAAGATATCCCATACTTCTGGAATACCCTGCTCCACCAATTTCTTAGCGGCTTTGATGGTATTGGCCAAACCCCGAGCTTCGAGTTTATTATAAATAAAGGGCTTAAACAGCTCTAAGGCCATTTTTTTAGGCAGTCCACACTGATGCAATTTAAGCTCAGGACCAACCACAATCACAGAACGGCCCGAATAATCGACGCGTTTTCCCAGTAGATTCTGGCGGAAACGGCCCTGTTTACCCTTAATAACATCCGACAGTGATTTTAACGGACGACGGTTATTACCAGTAATGGGTTTAGAACGACGATCATTATCAAACAGTGCATCAACAGACTCCTGCAACATGCGTTTTTCATTGCGGGTAATAATTTCTGGTGCATTCAATTCTAAAAGACGTTTAAGGCGATTGTTACGGTTAATCACGCGACGATAGAGATCATTTAGGTCAGATGTAGCAAAGCGACCACCGTCTAGTGGAACCAAGGGGCGGATTTCAGGCGGCAGCACGGGAACCACTTCCAGTACCATCCATTCAGGTTTGTTACCTGAACCGAGCATCGCTTCGACAGTACCCAAACGTTTGGTTAACTTGGTTAACTTGGTGACGGCCTTGGTTGCGGCAATCTGTGAACGAAGCGACTGACGCTCCTCTTCAAGATTGATATTTTTTAGCATCTCACGCAGGGCAGCAGCGCCCATTTCAGCACGGAACTCTTCACCATACTCTTCAAATGCTTCAATATACTCATCTTCTGTCAAAATCTGAAACTGCTCCAGACTGGTTAAGCCCGGATCTAGCACAATATAAGACTCAAAATAGAGCACGCGCTCAAGCTCTTTAAGGGTTTTATCCAGCAATAAACCGATACGTGAAGGTAGACTCTTTAAAAACCAGATATGCGCCACAGGTGCGGCCAGTTCAATATGACCCATACGCTCACGACGTACTTTTGACTGAATCACTTCAACCGAACATTTTTCACACACCACACCACGATGCTTCAAACGCTTATACTTTCCGCACAAGCACTCGTAATCCTTTATAGGACCAAAAATCTTGGCGCAAAAAAGTCCATCACGCTCAGGTTTAAAGGTACGATAGTTAATCGTCTCAGGTTTCTTTACTTCGCCATAAGACCATGAACGAATTTTTTCCGGGCTCGCCAGACCAACCCTCAGGCCATCAAAATCTTGGACCATCGAGGGTTTCTGGAACATGTTGAGAAGTTCTTGCATCGCTTATTCTCCTTCGTTCTCAGTCGGGCGTTTAACCATAGCAAGGTCAATACCCAGAGCATTTAATTCTTTTG
Source organism: Mariprofundus sp. (assembly GCA_030950555.1). Lineage (GTDB taxonomy): Bacteria > Pseudomonadota > Zetaproteobacteria > Mariprofundales > Mariprofundaceae > Mariprofundus. The sequence goes on from JAUZRH010000220.1 coordinate 6,357, forward strand.
TCATCACGTTGAACGATTCAGGGATACCTGCATCAAACGACATATCACCACGCACGATTGATTCGTACATCTTGGTACGGCCCTGCACATCATCCGATTTGACAGTTAACATTTCCTGCAAGGTGTGAGCTGCGCCATAAGCTTCTAGTGCCCACACTTCCATCTCACCAAAACGCTGCCCACCAAACTGAGCTTTACCACCTAGCGGCTGTTGCGTTACCAGAGAGTAAGGCCCGGTAGAACGAGCATGGATCTTCTCATCAACCAGATGATGTAGCTTCAGAATATACATCTGACCGATCGTTACAGGGCGATCAAAAGCCTCACCCGTACGACCATCATAGAGGGTAGTTTGACCTGTCTCAGGAATACCCGCTAGGCTAAGCATCCGTTTAATATCAGCTTCATTGGCACCATCAAATACAGGTGTGGCTATTGGCACGCCACCTTTGAGATTCGTAGAAAGTTCCACGAGCTCATCATCGCTCATATCTGTGATCTGACCACAAGCTGTTTTATCTTCGGCATAAATATCCAACAGGAAGGTGCGCATCTCACTATTAGCAATATGTGCTTTCATCTTCTCATCAATACGTTTGCCCAACTCACTGGCCGCCCAACCCATATGAATTTCGAAAATCTGACCGATATTCATACGTGATGGTACACCAAGTGGATTCAAACAGATCTCAACAGGTGTGCCATCAGCGGTGTAAGGCATATCTTCTTCAGGTACGATAATAGATATCACACCCTTATTACCATGACGTCCCGCCATCTTATCACCAGGCTGCAGCTTACGTTTAACAGCCACAAACACTTTGACAACCTTAATAACACCCGGTTTAAGCTCAGAACCTTCTCGTACTTTTGCCACTTTCTCTTCGAAGCGGGATTCCAAGCGCGTGCGCTCTTTATCCATAGACTCCAGAATTTCTGCTACTTTTTCGTTTATCAAATTCTCTTCTACAGAAACCGAAGAGAGGTCACGCAGGCTCATACAGGTAATATTAGCCTCAACAATCGTTTCACCACTATTCACACCCTTAAAGGTGGAGGCCGTTTGGCCAACAAGCAGGGCCTGCAGACGACTGACAGCATTGCCTTCTAAAATACGGCGCTCTTCTTCTTTATCCGCATAGAGCTGTTCAATACTGGTCTCTTCAATCGCCTTAGCACGATCGTCCTTCTCATCGCCACGGCGGGTGAACACCTGAACATCAACAACGACACCCTCTTCACCCGGCTTCACACGCATTGATGTATCACGCACATCCGATGCCTTCTCACCAAAGATTGCACGCAACAATTTTTCTTCAGGCGACAGTTGCGACTCACCCTTGGGGGTGATTTTACCAACAATAATATCACCCTGTTTTACTTCCGCACCAACATAGGCGATACCACAATCATCCAGATGGCGCAGTGCATCTTCACCTACATTCGGAATATCACGGGTAATCTCTTCAGCGCCCAGTTTGGTGTCACGTGAAACACATTCAAATTCTTCAATATGAATAGAAGTGTAAACATCCTCACGCACTAACTTCTCAGAAATAATAATCGCATCTTCGAAGTTATAACCACGCCAAGGCATCAACGCCACGAGTACATTACGCCCTAAAGCCAACTCGCCCATGTCGGTGCTTGGACCATCGGCAATAATATCGCCCTTGGTTACCTTATCACCCATCTTGACCAATGGCCGCTGGTTAAAGCAGGTGTTTTGGTTGGAGCGGCGATATTTAAAGAGCCGATAAATATCAACACCCGGCTCACCTTCAACCTGTTCATCTTCACCCACACGAACAACGATACGTTCACCATCAACACGTTCGATCACGCCACCACGACGCGTCACCTGCGAAACACCACAATCTCGTGCTAAAGGCGCTTCCATGCCAGTACCCACCAGCGGCTTTTCACTCTTCAATAGCGGCACAGCCTGACGCATCATATTCGAGCCCATCAGGGCGCGGTTCGCATCATCATGCTCCAAAAATGGAATCAGACCCGCACTTACAGAGACCACCTGTGATGGTGAAACATCCATATAGTTGATGGAATCCGCTGCGGCCATAATAAATTCACCGCCTTGACGACACTGAACCAGATCAGCCACAAAGTGCCCCTGATCATCAAGCACAGCATTTGCCTGAGCAATCACTGGCTCACTTTCATCGATAGCTGACAGATAATCAACAATATCCGTTGCTTTACCATCAACTATTTTACGATAAGGCGACTCAAGGAAACCGAAATCATTGACCTTGGCAAAAGTAGCCAGGGAGTTAATCAGACCAATATTTGGACCTTCAGGCGTTTCAATAGGACAGAGACGACCATAATGCGTTGGATGTACGTCACGTACTTCAAAACCAGCACGTTCACGCGAAAGACCACCCGGGCCTAAGGCTGAAATACGACGCTTATGCGTTACTTCACTCAAAGGGTTGGTTTGATCCATAAACTGTGACAACTGCGAGGAGCCAAAAAATTCTTTGACCGCGGCAATCAACGGCTTGGCATTTACCACATCGGATGGCATCATCTCGGTTAAGTCACCTGAACTCAGACGCTCACGAATAGCCCGTTCCATACGAACAAGACCGACGCGAATCTGGTTTTCAAGCAACTCACCTACCGAACGAAGACGACGATTACCCAAGTGATCAATATCATCCACTTCACCAATACCATCACGCAAGCTCAACAGGGTATCCAAAGCAATCAGGATATCTTCATTACGTAGGGTACCGCTATCCAAAGGCACATCATCATTTTCGATACCGAGGCGAGAGTTTAACTTCATACGCCCCACACGCGAGAGGTCATAACGGGATGCATCATAAAAAAGTGATTCAAAAAGAGCCTTTGCGGTCTCCACTGTTGGAGGCTCACCAGGGCGCATCATACGATAAATCTCAACACGCGCTTCTTCACGTGATTGAACCATATCCAGGCGCAGCGTATCTGCCAGCCAAGGGCCACGTACCGCTGCATCAACAAGCAGGCATTCAAACTGTTCAATACCCGCGCCCTGCAGTGCAGAGATTGAATCTTCACTGAGTTCATCATTATGATCAATAAGAATCTCGCCACCAGCAATCATAATTGGCACCGCAGATACTTCGCCAATCAAGCTCTCCATCGGCACGTCAATCCACTCGACAGCCGCTTCAGTCAAACGTTTTATCGCAAGTTTGGTATACTTTTTGCCTTCAGCTACAATGGTTTTGTCATTAATTTTAACAGCAGAAACGGCACGCGTGCCCAGTATTTTCTCGGCCTCAAATAATACTTGAACACCGGTTTCACAAAAACGGTAGGTGCGACGTTTATAGAAACGGTTAAGAATTTCCTGTGTCGAAAGACCCAGTGCCTTCAGTAGTACACCAGCAGGCATTTTACGACGTAAATCGATACGGAAATGAATTTTATCTTTGATATCAAACTCAAAATCTAACCAAGAACCACGGTAAGGAATCACGCGTGCTTTAAACAGAAATTTACCGGATGAATGTGTTTTGCCCCGGTCATGATCAAAGAAAACACCAGGAGAACGGTGCATCTGGGAAACAATAGCGCGCTCAGTACCATTAATAATAAAAGAACCATATTCTGTCATATAGGGAATTTCACCCATATACACGGACTGATCACGTACTTCTCTCACCTTGCGCTTGGCACGGCGTTCGCCTTCTGAATCGTAAATTTTCAAACGTAATTTAACTTTAACAGGCAGGGCGAAAGTCAAGTCACGGCGACGGCACTCATCCTGATCATAGCGTGGTGGGCTGTATTCCAAGCCTTCGAACGATAACTCGGCATTACCGGCATAATCTCGCACGGGAAAGACTGTCTGAAAGACTGTAGAAAGACGGGAATCATTGACAGCCTCTCCATAACCAACAAATTCATGGTAGGATTCAGTCTGCAACTGCAGCATGTCTGGCATGCTAATAGGAGATTCAATACTACTAAAATTTTTGCGGATTCGTTTCAATGAAGCTTGCTTGGCCATGATAACCTCTGAAGAAGAACTTTTTTACTGAATAACATGTAAAAAAGGTCGACCCCCGACAGCCATAGCTAGCGGGGATCAACCTCAATTATTAAACGTATGGGTGGAGCAAGTCGAACTTACTTCAGTGTTACTGTTGCGCCAGCTTCTTCCAACTTAGCTTTCAATGCATCTGCATCATCTTTAGAAACGCCTTCTTTTACAGCACATGGAGCGCCATCAACTACTGCCTTAGCTTCTTTCAGACCCAAGCCAGTCGCTTCACGAACAGCCTTGATAACCTGAATTTTCTTCTCGCCAGCTGATTCCAACATCACGTTGAACTCTGTCTGCTCTTCAGCTTCTGCAGCGCCTGCAGCAGCTGGTCCTGCTGCAGCAGCAACAGGTGCAGCAGCAGAAACGCCAAAGGTCTCTTCCAGCGTGCTGACCAATTCAGACAGCTCTAGTACAGTCATAGATGAAATTGCTTCGATTAATTCTTCTTTTGAGATTGCCATGTTAGGCTCCTATCACTTTTGATTAAATTAGATTTGTAAATGTTTTATTTATGCAGCTTCTTTCTGATCGCGAACCGCAGCTAATGTACGTACGAATGAAGCAGGAACTTCTGCCAAAGTACGAACCAAGCCAGAAATTGGTGCTTGCATACTGCCCAACATCTTGGCCAGCAATACTTCGCGCGAAGGCAAGTTTGCTAGAGCTGCAATATTACTATTATCAATCAGTTTGCCGTCGAGCACGCCACCTCTTACTTCAAACGCTTCATGCGTTTTAGAAAAATCAGACATGGCTTTTGCCAGTCCTACAGGCTCAGTACCATATGCTATGGCGACTGGTCCTGTGAATAGCTCTTCTGCTGCCTTAAAGGATGTACCATCTGCTGCGCGACGTGCCAAAGTATTCTTGACAACTTGCAGTGTGCTACCAGCTTCGCGTAATTGACGTCTAAGCAGTCCCATTTCAGAAACTGTTAAACCACGATACTGCGCAACTACACAAGTAGAAGATTCAGTCCAGGCAGTGTGAAGCTCGTCAACAACGCGTTGCTTGTCATTTTTATTCACATTTACCCCCTTGCTAATTCGATCCGCGCAATTGAGCTTGCACTCCATCTATGCGGGAAGGGTTGCCCCAATTAAGTAGTCTTTTATACACTACTCCAGCAGTCATGGACGGATCGTTATTTACGACATCGCTTCACCTGTAAACAGGCGAAGCTTAGTCGATTCATGATGAAGACTGCGTGACCGATGGGCCCTCACAGTCAACGATATTTATTTAAGTGTTGTTTCGTCAATACGAACAGCGGCGCCCATCGTCGATGAGATGCTCATGCGTTCCATATAACGACCTTTAGATGATGAAGGCTTCATACGATTTAGTTCCGACAACATATAATCGAGATTTTCTTGCAGTTGCGCTACATCAAAAGAGCGGCGACCAAATGGCGCATGAATCACACCACCCTTATCAACACGTACTTCAATCTGACCAGCTTTAATTGCCGTAACCGCTTTGGTCACATCCATCGTGACAGTACCCAATTTTGGATTTGGCATCAATCCACGGGGACCCAATACACGACCCAAACGACCAACCTGAGCCATCATGTCGGGTGTTGCTACAACACGATCAAAATCCAGAAAGCCGCCTTGAACCTTTTCTACTAGATCATCCGCGCCCACAAAGTCAGCGCCAGCAGCTTGTGCTTCTTCAGCCTTTGCACCCTTTGCAAAAACAGCAACACGAACAGTTTTACCCGTACCATGTGGTAAAGAGATAGAACCGCGTACCATCTGATCGGCGTGACGTGGGTCAACACCCAACTTTACCGCTATATCAACAGATTCATCAAATTTCGTAGCTGGCTGTGCTTTTAATGCAACGATAGCCGCTTCTTTAGTAACCGCTCCAGCAGGAACTTGTTCCCGGGATGCTTTCATACGTTTAGTAATTTTAGCCATGATAACGCCCCTTACCCTTCAACTTCCAGACCCATTGAAAGGGCCGTACCAGTAATAATACGCATGCCGACATCAGCATCATAACAGTTCAGATCGGGCATCTTCATTTCGGCAATTTCACGAATCTGGGCGCTGGTTACTTTACCTACTTTTTTCTTATTAGGCTCTGGGCTACCCTTTGTCAGCTTAGCCGCTTTAAGTAGCAGTACTGCCGCTGGTGGTGTCTTCAGAATAAAATCAAAGGAGCGATCCGCATAGACGCTAATCACAACAGGAAGGGTAAGTCCCTTCTCCATATCCTGTGTTCTAGCATTAAAGCCTTTGCAGAACTCCATGATATTGACACCAGCCTGACCGAGGGCAGGGCCAATCGGTGGAGCTGGATTTGCAGAACCCGCAGGCACTTGCAATTTTACTAATTTAATAAGTTTTTTTGCCATTATTATCTCCAACCGGCTTCTAGCATCCTGCTATTCACCTTTATTCGCAACCCGATTGCTCGGCCCTGCTACCGCGCATTGCGGTCGTTTCACATCCTGTGAAAATCGTACTAATGAACGCTTTATCAGCGCAACTGGCAGCTGATATAGATGCGTTTTACTTAAGCTTTTTCTACCTGAATATATTCAAGTTCAACAGGCGTAGGACGGCCAAAGATAGAGACACTGACTTTCAGTTTCGCCTTATCTTCCATCACCTCTTCCACCACGCCATTGAAGGAGGAGAATGGACCATCAATCACACGTACCGCATCACCAATATCAAACATAACTTTTGGCTTAGGCCGTTCGATGCCCTCTTCAATTTGACGGATCAGCGCGTCAACTTCACGCTGAGGCATAGGCTTAGGATTGTTATCAGCACCAAGGAATCCACTTACCTGACGTGTATCTTTCACAACATGCCAAGTATCGTCATTCATTTCCATTTCAACAAGAATATAACCAGGAAAGAATTTACGCTGTGAGGTAACTTTTTGCCCCTCTTTAAGTTCAACTACTTCTTCACGCGGAACAAGTATTTTGCCAAACTTTTCAGACAATTCTGCCCGTTCTGCATTCTCGCGCAGCATCTTCTCTACTTTATCTTCAAAGTTAGAATAGACTTGAACTACATACCAACGCATCGCCATTAGATCACCTGCTGCACAAGCCAACTAAGACTTGAGTCTATAATCCATAGAAACAGTGCAATAAAAATCACCATGACAAACACCATCAATGTAGACTGCATTGTCTCTTTTCGCTCAGGCCACGTCACCTTCTTGGCTTCAACCTTCACTTCACTCATGAACTTACGCATTTCAGCGACACGACTCATAGCTAAGCTCCTCTTTTATCTTTCATACGCTAGATCTGGCAGGCCAGGAGGGCTTCGAACCCCCAACACCCGGTTTTGGAGACCGGTACTCTACCAATTGAGCTACTGGCCTAGTCCGGTTATTTACCGATCTTGGTCTCTTTATGCAGCGTATGTTTACGACAAAAGCGGCAATACTTACTCAACTCCAACTTATCAGTCGATGTGCGTTTATTTTTATCCGTTGTGTAGTTACGACGTTTACATTCAGGACAAGCTAAGGCTAGCAAATCACGCATTTCCCATTCTCCAGTGACGGCAAAGCGGCAGTAGGAAACCTACCACCGCTGCACGTTCCAATATTTTTTTACTTACTTAGTAATGTCGGTAACGACGCCAGCGCCGACCGTACGTCCACCTTCACGAATAGCAAAGCGTAATTCTTTGTCCATCGCGATGGGGGTAATCAATTCAACATCCATAGAGACGTTATCGCCAGGCATCACCATTTCGGTGCCTTCTGGTAGTGTTACAGAACCTGTAACATCCTTTGTACGAAAGTAAAACTGTGGACGATAACCATTAAAGAATGGGGTATGACGGCCGCCCTCTTCTTTATTCAGGATATAGGCTTCTGCCTTAAATACTGTATGCGGCGTAATGGAACCAGTTTTAGCCAGTACCTGACCACGCTCAACATCTTCACGTTTAGTACCACGCAGTAGCACACCCACGTTATCGCCAGCCTCACCACGATCAAGAAGCTTATGAAACATCTCAACGCCAGTACAGGTTGTCTTAACCGTATCTTTAACACCAACGATCTCGAGTTCCTCACCAACCTTCACAACACCCGCTTCAATACGACCGGTTACTACCGTGCCACGACCGGAGATTGAGAAGACATCCTCAATAGGCATCAAGAATGGTTTATCAATATCACGTGCTGGGGTTGGGATGAAATCATCCACAGCCTGCATCAACTTGATAATTGAAGGCATACCAATGTCAGATTCATCACCTTCGAGCGCTTTAAGTGCTGAACCGATCACAATCGGTGTGTCATCACCCGGGAAATCATAAGTGTCGAGCAACTCGCGCACTTCCATTTCAACCAGTTCAAGCAACTCTTCATCATCAACCATGTCAGCTTTATTCAGATAAACAACCAAATGCGGTACGTTTACCTGACGTGCTAGCAATACATGTTCACGGGTCTGAGGCATTGGGCCATCAGCAGCAGAAACAACGAGAATACCACCATCCATCTGAGCCGCACCAGTAATCATGTTTTTCACATAATCAGCATGGCCAGGGCAATCCACGTGGGCATAATGACGTGCTTCTGTCTCATACTCAACGTGAGCGGTTGAAATAGTAATACCGCGTTCGCGCTCTTCTGGAGCACCA
>JAUZRH010000221.1 GCA_030950555.1 Mariprofundus sp.
GGAATCAACGATTTGGCGAAGCCTTTTCGATTTTAGGGCCACGGAAAGAATAAAGTCTCCAGATTATGCACAGGATAGTTGTTGGATTCAAGGCGCCAAATCAAGCGCATAAGCAAGCCCTGAATGGGCGCGATAGCCTACTGCCTTTAGTAGTAACTCTGTGGCAACGCAGAATACGGACTTATAGACCAGCACGTGGATGATTTATTCTTTCCGCGGCCCTAAGTACTTGCTATTGGCAATGTTTGGAGGGAAGAATTGACCACGTAAACTGGAGGGATGATGTCGTTACGTTGGGTATGGAGCTTGATGGCTGCTGTAGCAGTGATGGTGGTGGGAGCGGTAATGCTCATTACGATCAACGAGATTGAGAAGAGGGCGTGGCTAGCCAGTGAACAGGAACAGAGCCGTTTGTTGGTGACGCTGCTAGCGGATGAATTGAAAATGCCCATGATGGCCAATAGCAAGACAGAAGTGGAGGCGTTAGTGCAGCTTTTTATGTCTGAGGTTCCGGCTGTGAAGGTCTATCTAAAATGGTCGAATGGCGATGAAGAAAATTATGGAGATATGATGCTGCCAGCCTCCGCGACAGCGCTAAAAGAGTGGCCCACTGTGGCAACTCAAGTGCGAGGGGCAGGCAAATGGTACGTGATGTCGATTCGCTATAGCAATTCGCGACTAGGCGATATTGCGCTTTATAATCCAGGTGTATCATGGCAGGCGTATGGCAATCAGATTAAATGGCGAATGGCTGCAGCGGCCACATTGGTAGCTTTGATGGTGGCGCTGCTAGTATTTGTGATGAGTGGCAGCATTAGAAATGCGCTGCGTTTGCTAGCTCGGGCAGCACGTCGAGTGGGTGGCGGTGACTTTTCAGCGCAGTTGCCCATCCAATCAAGTAATGAATTTGGTAAGGCCTTCCATCAGTTTAATCAGATGGTTTCTAATCTGGAACAGCGCGAAAACCTCTATGATATCTATGGTCATTATCAGCGTCCACAGCAGGTAGCTGATGAGTTTGATCGCAATGCGCAGCGCGCAGATAAAAAGCAATTGGTGACGGTGCTTTCCATTCATTTGCAAGGTGTGACCTTTGGCAAGGTGAAATCTCCACAGGATGATGCACTGCGGGAGTTGAATATCAATTTTACCCTGCTTCGATATATTGTGCAGGCCTTTGGTGGTCATGTGAACCAATTGAGTGGTGATGAGATGGTTGTGGTGTTTAATCACCCTTTTGAGTTGAAGTGTCATGAGAATCAGGCTGCCAAAGCTGGTATGGCCATTGCTTCAGCGGCAGCGCGCCTCTCTAAAGCCGGCAATGGCGAATCAACGCTAAAGTTTCGCCTAGGGCTGGCGATTGGTGAAGTGGTGGTAGGTTATCTTGGCCAGGGCCGTCGTAGGCAGTTAACGGTTGTTGGTGCTCCGATTGCACTGGCTTCACAGCTCGCAACGGCTGTGGTGAGCGATGGTGTGGTGGCGCTTTATGATACCATGTTAGAGTTAGGCCATGGCTTTCGGCCGCAAGAGATAGGTAACATTGAATTAGCTGATGGAAAAGTGGTGCGCTGTATTAATATTATGCCCAGCGAGCTTTATGTGGAGCAGGAGATTGAAGATGTCGTTGAAAAAGTATTTCAGCGTCTTAATCCCGTGATGGAGATGGGTGATGAGCAATGGTGATCCGTACTCCATAAGTCAGGTTTTCGTCATCCCACGCTTGATCACCAAGCCAGCAATATAGAACTAGATGTTCTAGTTTTTATATGTCAGCTGTCATCACTTTAAAATCTTTCACTGCATAGAAGTAAGCGGCGATGTGCCGTCGCGCGATAGGTCAGCTTCAAAAAAGCAGAGGAAATACAGTGGATAAGAATATGTAGTTTGCTGGGTATCCTTCATATTGGGGTTTACCCTTTGAAGGGTTACATAGTTTTTTAAAAAACTTGAATTCCGCGTTTCCACGCTCCTGCGTGGGAACGCATAGCAGAGCGTTTCGTTGATATGGATTCCCGACTTAACCCTCGGGGGTCTGATTGATTCGGGTAGTCTAAAACTAACCCATCAGGCTTCTCTTTTAAGACGGGACATCTGCAATGACAAAGGTTACGAGATGCTTTCGGTTATAGTATTTTTGACATCCTTCATCTTCCGGTTTACACATTAAGGCTTTTCTTAAGACGGAAAAGGCTTCGCCAAATAGTTGATTCCCTCACCCCAACCCTCTCCCGGAGGGAGAGGGAGCAAGAGCCTTAGGGCCACGGAAAGAATAAAGTATCCAGGTTATGCGCAGGATAGTTGTTGGATTCAAGGCGCCAAATCAAGCGCATAAGCAAGCCCTGAATGGGCGCGATAGCCTACTGCCTTTAGTCGTATCTCTGTGGCAACGCAGAATGCGGACTTATATACCAGCACGTGGATGATTTATTCTTTCCGCGGCCCTTAGCTTGTAAATGCACTGTGATGTGAATAATACCCTCTCCCGGCGGGAGAGGGAGCAAGAGCTTCAACTTGCAAATGTACGGCATAACCTGGATACTTTATCTTTCCGTGGCCTTAGGGCTGCGGGAATAAATAATTGTCCCGTTATGCGAAGGATAAGAGTTCGGATTCAAGGCGCAGTGTTTGGCGCATAAGCAAGCCTTGAATAGGCGCGATAGACTACTGCCTTTAATTGTGACTGATGCTGCAACGCAGAAGGCGAGCTTTTAAACCAACAGAATCCGTTATAAACAGAAATTTTCTAAAGAGTATGAAACAATTGTGTGTAAGGTGATTGGGGAAATTCAAATGAATGCATCAAGTGATAATAAATTAGAATTAGAAATTAAAGACTTACCTAAT
>JAUZRH010000222.1 GCA_030950555.1 Mariprofundus sp.
CGAGCTGGCATTAGCCACTCAGCAGCGGAATACAGTTCTTATGAGCAGATCGCCGTAGGAGCAAGCTTGCTTGCGGATGTGATGTTATGCATCCGTTAAACTCGATGTGCCAGTTTTTATATGTGAGGTGTCATCGCTTTAGGGCCGCGGAAAAAATAAAGTATCCAGGTTATGCGCAGGATAGAAGTTTGGATTCAAGGCGCCAAATCAAGCGCAAAAGCAAGCCCTGAATGGGCGCGATAGCCTACTGCCTTTAGTAGTCACTGATTTGGCAACGCAGAATGCGGACTTATAGACCAGCACGTGGATGATTTATTCTTTCCGCGGCCCTTATCTAAACAGTGGCATGGGGCAACCCAGCGCATCACAAACAGCACGCAACATTTCTAGCTCGCTCGCAACCACCTTTCCATCCGATACAATAGCTGAAGAACAGCGCTCTATCACCGTCCGTTTCGTTGCCGGGCTTACAGTTTTCAAATGCTGCAAAGCAATCTCAAGACGTGCCATACTACATACAGCAAGTGTCGGCATGCGCAACACCACCTGTTCAGAACCTTTTGTTGCCATCGCCTTACGAAATACTTGTGCCGGCTGTGTATGCGCACCCAAACGCACCAACATTGCCACGATCACGCCCACATCTGCAACCAGTTCTTCACTACTAGCGGTTTTTTTATTGATCTGCTGCATGTCTTCAAAGGCAGGCGCCAAATGCGTCATCAACATACGCTGCAACATGAACTCAAACATACTCAACTGCTGGTTACTCTCTATCATCAGCGCCACATTGCTCTTAAACTGCTGATACTGCGGCAAAGACAACTCATTCAAAGCTGGCATCAGTAACTCCAGCAATGGGATACGCAATTTCACATCCAACTCGGCAAGCATCGGTTGAATATCCAACAGCTCCCTAAACACCTCAACATCAGCGCCTTTCTGCAGCGCTTGCAATTGAGCCGTTCGCAAAGTGCCCCTCTTATCCAACAGCAGCCCATACACAATCGCACGCGCCGTATAGGGGTCTCGGGCAAAGCGGCGCAGGTGATCTGGCAACTGACTTAAAAGTGAAAGCGCTGTCTCACACTGCATTGTGCCAATAGCATGCACAATATGCTCTGGGCTAATAGGCTTTTGCTTTGCTGCTTGCTGAAACTGACCACTCTCGACAAGTGAAGCCACAGCCTCATTGCGATTAGTTTTACTTCTTTGAGCCACATCCAGCACTTCATAAGGGCCTGTGAATTCAGGATCCAATCTACGAATACGCTCCAGCAGTGGCGGGTGCGTTGCCCAGTGATCCGTGCTAGCTCGCCCGTTCATCGCATTACCAAAAAAGAAATGACTAAGCTGCTGTGTTGCTGGATGTGAAATGTGTGAGCCCGGTTTATAACCACCAATCACCTTCAGAGCATCGGCAATACCATCAGAATTTCTGGTAAACTGAACCGCTGCCGCATCGGCTAAAAACTCTCGCTGCCGTGATATCGCCCGCTTAATCAAATCCGCCAAAACTGCTCCCGCAGTACCCGTCAAAAAGAGTAAAAAGCCACACAGCATAAGCGCTGGGTGCGACCCCTTACCTTTACCATACCTTAATGTTCGACGCGATGAAAGCAACATAATCCCAGCATCAGAAATCAGTGTGATGCCATACAGAATCCCCATCAAACGCATTTTAAGCCGCATATCACCGTTTAAGACATGACTAAACTCATGCGCAATCACGCCCTGCAACTGATCTCTGCTCAGTAGATCTAGCGCTCCGCGCGTAACCGTAATCACAGCATCCGAAGAGGTAAATCCTGCCGCAAAAGCATTGATTCCGACCTGTTCTAACAGATAAACAGGTGGCACAGGCAAGCCTGAAGCAATCGCCATCTCCTCCACCACATTCAATAGTTGTCGCACCAGAGGGTCAGCAGTCGTCGCAGAAGAGACACGTATGCCACCCACCATCTCAGCAACAGCCCTACCTCCACCCTGTTTCAAAACATGCAAGCGATACAAACTACCCGAAGCAATAACCAGCGTCGTTAAACCACATACCCAACAAAATAACAGCGGATTCCACCAACCCTGTAGCGAAAAAAAGTTATGATCTCCTTGAAAAAATTGTGCTATAAAAAGAGCTACGACGATTGCAAAGTAAACAGATAACACGATCACAATCACAGCCAACATATATAGCAGCAACAATTGTAACGTCTGCCGTTTCGCCTGCTCCTGTTGCAGGAAAAAATCTTTCATCTTTTATGCCCTAAATCTGGACGCGCTCTAAAATGCTACCTTTACAGATTTTCTTTCAGCAGCTTCACTCAACTCCCACAGTGCCGCCTCTTTAAAACCAAACAGCGCAGCAAAAAGCACATTGGGGAACAGTTCACATTGCGTATTATAGAGCATCACTTCATCATTATAAGCCTGACGGGAAAAAGAGACACGATTTTCGGTTGAAGTTAACGCCTCAGAAAGATTCGCTATAGTCCGATCTGCTTTGAGATCCGGATAGTTTTCCATCACCGCACTCAATTGGAGCAGCGCTCCACCCACCGCAGCTTCAGCACCAGCCAGCGACTTCATACTCTTGGCATCGCCCGGCTTCTGGTCAGCCGCCTTCATCGCACTAAGCGCATGGTTACGCGCCTGAATCACAGCTTCAAGTGTCTGATGTTCATGTTTAAGATATGCCTTAGACGTTTCAACCAAGTTAGGAATCAGATCGTAACGTCGTTTCAGCTGCACATCAATCTGAGAATAAGCATTTTTAAAACGGTTCTTCAGCCCTACAAGTCGGTTGTAAATCACCATCATAAACAAAAAAATCAGGCCAATAGCCACCAAGAGAGCTAATAAAACAGTACCCATCACCATCCTCCTTCAAATCATCTCATCATCGAATAAACACTACGCTAAAGTAGTTTCAAATACATCCGACAACATTCAAGCACACTACGGCAATCACCTCAAGCCAATAAATAACGGCTAATTCACCATCATTGTTGTGGAAAATACCAGGCAGTGCTTTAACCCAGCAAGTTTAGGGCCGCGGAAAGAATAAATCATCCAATTCTGCTGGTCTATAAGTCCGCATTCTGCGTTGCCAAATCAGTTACATAGCCCTGCTATGCGCTTGATTTGGCGCCTTGAATCCAAACTTCTATCCTGCGCATAACCTGGATACTTTATT
>JAUZRH010000223.1 GCA_030950555.1 Mariprofundus sp.
TTGGTACCGGGAACGGGAGTCGAACCCGTACAGTATTGCTACCGAGGGATTTTAAGTCCCTTGTGTCTACCAGTTCCACCATCCCGGCATCGCTATGCGATTGGGGCGGAATAATGCCAAAGAAGTAGATAAGCGCAAGTAACGTTTACTTGCCGCAGAGAATAAGTAACGTATCCTGACCGCAATGTTTACTGATACCCCCACCAATACCTTTGTAATTGCTGTTGTAATTGCGACTACGGCACAGATTTTAGCCGGCCGATTACGCTTCCCCCCCATTCTGCTATGGCTGTTGGCCGGCATGGCTTTGGGACCTTCTGGCCTGCACTTCATGCACGTTGAAACCATTGAACCCGCCATGCATACGCTTATTGAGCTGGGTTTGGCCATCATCCTCTTTGAAGGTGGGCTCAATCTTAATCTCAAGGCACTACGTGAAAATAGCTGGGTAGTCGGCCGACTGGTGACTTTCGGGCCGCTTTTCACCATTCTTATTGGCGGGGCTTCCGCCCATTTTATAGTCGGCATGAATTGGTCTTTAGCACTACTATTCGGTGCGCTGGTTGCCGTGGGTGGACCTACTGTGATCTTGCCCATCGTTCGGCAGATGCGGCTGGGACGTAATATTTCACACGTATTGACTGCTGAAGCGATGTTGATTGATGTGATCGGCGCGATTCTTGCCATTGTATTTCTACAAGTTGCACTGACCCCCCATCTCTCATCGGCCATAGAAATAGCCCAAGCACTTCTGTTTAAAATTACTGTCGGCGCGCTGCTAGGCTTGGCTGGCGGTCGTCTCCTGGCTTGGGGACTTACCAGCCCCTGGGTCAAAGACTTTGAGCTCCGAACCGTCCTCACCTTAGCGGGGGCTTGGGGCATGTTTATTATGGCTGACAGCATCAGTTCACAAGCGGGTCTACTGACCATGCTGATGATGGGAGCCACTATTCAGCGTATGGACATCCCCGATATTCAACGCCTCAAACACTTTAAAGGCAGCCTTTCGATGCTCCTGATCTCTGTGTTATTTGTGCTGTTGGCAGCCCAAATCAATCTCGCTGTTATGTACGCATATATATGGCAAGGCTTGGCACTATTCTTTATTTTAGCCCTACTGGTAAGGCCGCTAATCATCTTCGCCTCCACCATCGGCAGCCGATTGAGCTTCAATGAAGGAGCCTATCTGGCTGGCATGGCACCACGCGGTGTTGTGGCCGCCGCGATTACATCGCTATTTGTACTCATACTACAAGAGGGTGGCCACCCACAAAGTGAGATGCTTATGGCACTGGTTTATATTGTTATTATTGTTTCTGTATTGGTTTACAGCTTGCTCGCCAGCCCACTAAAACGACTGTTAAAAATAGAGGGTGGCAATGAACGCTCGGTACTGGTTATCGGCGGCGGTCAAGTGGGGGCCGAAATTGGTCGTGCGCTCAGTGATGATAGAGATATCCGTTTTCTCGATCTCAATGCCGAAGTAATTCGAACCATGAAACTTTCCGGCTACCATGCTGTCTGTGGCAATGCTTTAGATCCACTGTTTTGGGAGATTGTACATGCTGAAGAGATCGGCAATGCCTTGATTATGACCGGCTCATCCGATCATAATCTACTCATTGCACGCCTTGCGGATGAACAGTTCCATATCCCCAATATTTACGTCGCCCTGCAAGAGAATGATGAGCAGAAACATGCGAGCATGATTCATCAACTACAGGTTAAACGCTTGTTTGCTAAGCCCTACAACTTCACCTACTGGAATGATCAAGCCTATCGCAAACGATTAAGCTATGAAACGCGCATCGTGGAAGAAGCGTCACTGTTAATAGGTGTAAAAATGGTTGATGCTCGTATCCAACACGGCGTACAACCGATCACCGTGATCCGTAACGGCCAAACGCTGATCCCCCATGATGAGCTGATCTTCGCTGCCAACGATGAGATAAAAGTGCTCATGCGCCAAGAGCGTATGCAAGCCGGACAGCCGCTGCTATTACCGCCCTCCGTCAACGGCCAACGGAATCATAGCTAGCAGAATATGAAATTCGTTACGCGCTTCGCTCCCAGCCCGACAGGTCTACTCCATGTAGGCAATGCTTACTCCGCTCTACAGTGTGCTCGATGGGCTGCACGAAACCACGCCGATCTACTCCTACGCATTGAAGATATCGATCATACTCGCTGTCAAAGCCATTTCAGCGACGCCATCTTGGAGGACTTAAACTGGCTGGGCATAGGCTGGAATCAGCCTGTCCGTAAACAGAGTGAACATTTAGCGTTGTATCAACAGGCTCTTAACACACTACAAAGCAGAGGTATGATCTACCCCTGTTTCTGTACCCGCAAAGCGATTTTAAACGAACGATCCCGCATGGGCGTAGCGCCGCACCAGAGCGACAGTGCAACGCACTATCCGGGCACTTGCCGGAATATAACAACGCTGGAGCAAAAACGTCGCATGCAGCACGAACCCTTTGCCTGGCGGCTGAATATCGCCAAGGCTGTTAAAAGCTGTCAATCAGCCCCTTCCTACCATGATCAAAACGGCGCGATCTATCAGACAGCCTTAGCCCATGATATCATCATTGGACGCAAGGACATCGGTTACAGCTATCATCTGGCCGTTGTTATGGATGATGCCCTACAGGGCGTCACCCATGTGATTCGCGGTGAGGATCTGCACTCCAGCAGCGCTATTCACCGCCTACTACAAATGCTCCTGGATTTACCTGAACCCATCTATATCCATCATCACTTACTCAAAAACAGCGATGGCGAAAGGCTTGCCAAACGCATCGACTCCACCACACTGCGCAGCTTACGTTATATGGGTGTAGATGCCGCACAACTACGCAACTACCTGCTGGATCAAAGTCACAATGCTATTTGGCCGTTTGTTGTTGGAGATGAAGCTGCTATAGTGGCCAAATTGGCTATATAGTGCTGCAAGTATAGATTGTCCGTCATTCCCGACCTTTTGTTATGACAGGACCTTTAAAGATGCATGCAGATCGCATAGATCACATATCCCTTGTTGGTACTCTGCCTAACGCTGCGTACTGTGCGGCAAATTTTTGAAGCTTGAAGGTGAACATGACTGCAATTCTCGATCTCATTGGCAATACGCCTATGGCACAAATTCAAAATATCAGTAGCTACTTGCCAAGCAATATTCGCATTCTCGCTAAACTGGAACGATTTAACCCTGGTGGTTCAGTGAAAGACAGACCCGCCATGTGGATGATTCGCGATGGCTTAAAAAGTGGTGCGCTAACTAAAGATAAAATCATCCTTGACTCTACATCTGGAAACACCGGCATTGCACTGGCGATGATTGGTGCAGCAATGGGTTACAAAGTGCGATTGGTGATGCCTGGCAACGTCTCTGATGAGCGCAAACGCATCTGTCGCGCCTTTGGTGCCGAGTTAATCTTCTCCGATCCGCTTGAAGGCTCCGATGGTGCCATTATGGATGCCCGCCGCATCTATGAAGAAAATCCAACGCGCTATTTCAAGCCTGATCAATACAACAATCCGGCCAACCCTCGCTCCCATGAAGAGTCAACAGGCCCTGAAATATGGCGCGATACAGGCGGCAAGTTGACCCATTTCATCGCCTCCCTTGGCACCTCCGGCACGCTTGTTGGCACCGGCCGCTATCTCAAACGCATGAATAGCAGTGTGCAGGTCATTGCCGCTGAACCCGATTCCCCTTTTCACGGTATTGAGGGATTAAAGCATATTGAATCCAGCATTGTACCGGGTATTTATGATCCTTCTGTTTATGATGAACTACTTGGCATTAGTACTGATGCCGCTTACACGCTTACGCAGCGTTTAGCTGTAGAAGAGGGCATACTATCCGGCCTCTCGTGCGGCTGCTCACTGGCGGCCGCATTAATCGTGGGTGAACGGCTGGCAGCAGCAAATATGGCTGGTGAAATTGTTATTATTTTCCCGGATGGTGGTGAAAAATATCTCTCCACACCAGTATTTGCCGGCAGCGACCGCGTCGGCTTTGGCGAAGGGATATAAGCCGCCCATGCAGCCTAATAGTGAACAGTCACGTTGGCATCATATCTGGAGTCGACCCTTTAGAAAGAGAGCTGAATGGACAGAACAGGCAACTGATTTATGCTTACAGCACTGCCTGTTTGAGGGGATTCCCGAGCGCTCAGTGCAGCATATTGTAGCCCACATGCACCCCCGCCATTATCAGCATGATGAGTGCATTTTTGATATGGCCCAAACGGGTGCCAGTGCTATATTACTACTCTCAGGTGAAGTACGCATCTTAGCTGATGCTACCGAGTTAACCCGCCTGCATCACGGTGATATTTTTGGTGAAGTCGCCATGGCCACATCACTACCTCGTACAGCTCAGGCCATCGCCGTCGGTGAGTGTCATCTCGTTTTTTTCCTGCGAGCGGATTTGGATGAGTGGGTCGAACGCAGACCACGCGAGGCATCCTTGTTTCTCATCAACTTAGCCACCATGCTTGCTGAGCGCTTAATGGAGCGTAATATCGACCTTATGGAAGCGGCTGGAGAGTAGCTGTGAATCAGAAAATCGGCTCCCTGCTGGAACAGCCCCTAATAGTAGCAACACTTATTTTCGCCATTGCCATGAGCGCCATGACACTTATTGCTGCGGCAATTTATCCACTTTTATTTACCCTCCTACTAGCCACATTGTTATATGCAGCCATGTTCCCCACTACTAGCTATTTGATTCGTAGAGGTGTCTCCCCAACGCAGGCTGTTGTTGCTGTCATGAGCGTTATTGTCACCGCTGTTTTAATCATCAGTGCACTACTCTACCCTTTAATTGCCGACCAGCTGGAGCAACTCACTGCACGCACTGGCAGCATTGATGAGCGTTTGCTCCACCTCTTACAACAGCTCAACAACATTGCCAACCACTATGTTCATGTCAACTTCAACCCTTCTGAGGTAACGCATCAGCTCATAGAGAGCGTTAGCGCCACATTAACATCAATGCAGCAGACTGTTTCCTCCTATTTTAATGACGTCGCCTTTTCTCTGTTTCTGGTGCCGCTCATTACCTTCTTTATGCTGCGTGATTTTCGCACCCTCCGCAATGAGACAATGCAACTACTGCCCAACCGTTATTTTGAACGAGGCTGGATCATCTACAACGCCGCCAGCTCACAGTTACAACTTTATCTACGGGGTATTACCATCCAACTGGTCTGTATTACCTTCATATCGACAACCGGTTTCTGGCTGGCCGGTATCGACTTCGCCCCGCTGCTTGGAATCCTTACTGGCCTGCTCAACCTGATACCCATCTTCGGCATTGCGCTGGCAAAAATACCGCCCGTGTTGGTTGTCATACTCTCAGATGACCCCAACTTAGGTTCAATGGCACTGGCTTTGGCTGTCGTTTTTATCGCCCAGATGGTCGATACCACCTATATACTGCCTCGCGTTATTGCTAAATCCGCCAACTTGCATCCGATCACCGTCATGCTCAGTGTATCTTTAGGCGGTTATTATTTTGGCTTCACAGGCCTGATCATCGCAGTACCACTACTATTCTCTGCCAAAGTTATCTTCACAGAACTATATCGAAGTCTACGCGAATTCAGCCCCAACCAGCCGCATAGCATCACCCGCCTAAAACAGAGCATGCCGCACCGTTTATACTAACTTTGTCCCACTTAAGACGGAAAAGGCTTCGCCAAATAGCTAATCCCCTCACCCTAAGGGAGCAAGATCCTAGACTGTCGAAACAGCTCCAAAATGAGGGTTTAACTAATTCCCGTTTTTTGTCTACAACAATACCCTCCTGCCCCACTACGCATGATAAGCATCACGCCCGTCATTCCCGTGCAGACGGGAATCCATGGTTTTAATGTCAAACAGAGCGTTTCGTTGATATGGATTCCCGATTAAACCCTCGGGAATGACGAGCAGGGGTGTATTTGATTCGGGCAATCTAATGAACGCTATCGCGTAGTGGGAACGCCGCCACTTGCTTCTCGTGGCGACAGGGAGTGTCTAAGTGATTCGGCCAGTCTAATAAACCCTATCGCGTAACGGGAACACCACCGCAGAAGGTGCTCTGCCATACAATCATTCACCTGATAGGTATTCCCACTTTAAGGATTACTAAAAAGCCAAAAAGTGGGAACGAAATTGTAACAAATGCCCCTGTATTTCGACAGCCTAGGCCGAAGCCCCCCGATACAGGCTCGGTGCTCTCCTCCCCCTATCGTCCCCGGCCTTTTCAAAGACAACAAAAAAGGAGCCATATATGAGCAAAGCAATAATAGCAGCAAAAGAAGGCATCCTTCACCAACTATAAAAAATAGGTAACTGCTCAGCACCAAACCATAAATTAGCTGTCACTGCTCAGATCGCCCTTGATTTGTTCGAGTTCGAGGAAAAAACGCGCAGTGTGCTACTGCACATGAGCATTTTTG
>JAUZRH010000224.1 GCA_030950555.1 Mariprofundus sp.
CCTTTGTGGACACCAGCGGTCATGCTGTCACGGTTATTGAAGGTGATTTACATGTATAAACGTCATTATGGGCAATGGGGCTTGTTTGCCCTTTTATTGTTGGCAGATCAATGGATGAAAGGGTGGATCGGCCAACAATCGGGTGATTTGCATATCACAGTGATTGATGACGAAGCTTGGTACTGGCCGACCTTTAATGTTGCCGGTTCCTGTCTTTCTGTTGCCGTAGTATTGCTCTTGCTAGATAGCTTTCGCGCCCATCAGCGCACCGATGCACCCGCCTCATGAACATCGGTGATGGCTGGCGGATACACAGTATCCCCGATTACCACCTAATCGGTCGGCAATACATCTATGGTTGGGGTTGGTTAATATATCCAGCTATAGTGCTACTGATTGCTTCGGTTATTGCGTTAATGCGCCATGCAGGCGATGTGGCTGTTTGGGGTGTGTACATGGGTTTTGCTATGATTGGCTTAGGGTTATTCCTCAACAGTTCGAGCGAGCGGAAGGCGATGGCATTGGTGCAAGCAAAGTGTTTAGACGTGGAGCAGCGATACATCCGCAGCCATTCGGAGCACCCTTCGCCGCCGTGGAAAGTCAGAGCCTTAGTAGAATATACCTTTGAAGGCACGACATATCAATCTACTCCCATGCGTTATGGTTATACCTCTTGGTCACGTGAAGAGCAAGCCAACGCCTTTGCCGCACAACTGAAACAAGCAGAGTCGCTGAAACTTTATGTTGACCGCAAACGTCCCCACCGCACCATTTTTTATAATGTGCGCCGATAGCCTAAATGATCCATAAATACTACAGCGCCCTTGCTTGTCGCCCCGATCAAGCCGAGGACAGGCTCTTTATCCACAACTATCACAACGATTCATGAATGATTCAGGCTAGATGCTGGATCATCTGGATTTCGTTTGAATATCTCAAATTCTTGTTGACTGAAATCATGTTAATGTGGTCATCCTTGCGCCCAATTCGCTAAATATGGGAGGGGTTCTATGTACCACAATATCATCCGTATTATCGGTATAGCACTCGTTTGTCTTGGAACGATCTACAACACTCAGGCGGTTTCGGTAAGCCCGAGTGGTGCAGTCAACTATTGCGTTCCAATAGCGGTGCCGCTCGGCATCAATGGCATGCAGCCTAAGGGCCGCGGAAAGAATAAAGTATCCAGATTATGCGCAGGATAGTAGTTGGATTCAAGGCGCCAAATCAAGCGCATAAGCAAGCCCTGAATGGGCGCGATAGCCTACTGCCTTTAGTAGTAACTCTGTGGCAACGCAGAATGCGGACTTATAGACCAGCACGTGGATACTTTATTCTTTCCGCGGCCCTAAGGTACATGGGCAGATGCTTGAATATAGGCTTGAATGGGTGGGAAATGCATGATTGCAAGACCTGACCCCACTTTTCTTTTATAGACCACAATAAAAGCAATACCTACGACCAGCAGAAATAAAGTAAGGCTCGAGCACTTGGTCGAGCCTTACTTTCATCTGAAGTTTCACAGTTCTTTCGTAAGAAACGTATAAAAGGAATGAATTCAAACGATACTCGCCTCATAGTGGACAAAGATCATGTTAAATATCTTCTTTATTGCAAATGCTTACTCCCAGTTTTTAGGGACGGTCAATCTTTAGTTTCAATGTTACTTCTTATATATTTGGTTTATTGATACTTATAGCTAGCCGAGTAAGATGTAGTAATAGCAATAGGAGTAGTTAATGTAAGCGTGGCTGCCATGTCTCCTAAGCCCGTTGTTGGAGAAAAGGTGCAACTATTAATTGTTAATGTTGCGCCTGCTTGAGCCTGTGATTTCAACGCAGCATTCACCTGAGGGTCAGCACAAAACTGAGCTTGAGTGGTAGGCTTAACAACACCAGTAATCGTAGTCGCAGGCGTGACAAAGCCACTAGCAGTTACAGTTATAGTTAACGTCCCAGCGGCTGGTGCTGGTACTGGTACTGGTACTGGTACTGGTGCTGGTGCTGGTGCTGGGGCTGGTACTGGTGCTGGTGCTGGAGCCAAACTTGCTAAAACAGGAGCAGGCCGACCTGCGAGTTGAGCAGGAACATTGGCGCCATTAATGTATCTTCCCACTGCACTCATAAGAGCTGTGGCCCCACCTCCGCCAGGTAGGGATGCTGCTACGTTTGTAGCATTACCAATAGTCAACGAGCTGCCATTGGGGCCAATACCATCAATGATTCCATCTGCAGCTAAATCAAAAATAAGGCTATTAACCATAGCTGACAATGTTACAGTAGGATCACCTACGGATGCAACTGTGAATGCATCGGTAGCGATTTGAGAGTAGCCGCCAAGAATTGCCGCGTAATCCAGCTCTGTAGGAGAAGCTGTTGCAAGTTGCGCAGGTGATGGTGGTAAAGTAGTCAACGGATTCA
This sequence comes from Mariprofundus sp., assembly GCA_030950555.1. Taxonomy (GTDB): domain Bacteria; phylum Pseudomonadota; class Zetaproteobacteria; order Mariprofundales; family Mariprofundaceae; genus Mariprofundus. The sequence continues at coordinate 2,421 of JAUZRH010000224.1, forward strand.
AACCAAATGCTACTTTATAACTATTTACTGCTGTTGTCAGCGCTGTGCTCAGTGGAGTACCAGTAGACTGCGCATCTGCCTGAGCAGCCATAGTCATAGCCGAAGTAATTGGAGTAACAGCTACACTTGTAGTCGTTACTGAATCAAAAGCAGTTGTCAGGGATTGAAGAGTCACAGTGGCACCGTTTGCTTCATTCACATAACTACCACCCGAAGCCTGCACAAACATAATTCCAGTGCTACCTACAGGCAAAGTGGCATTCCAATTTCCATTTTGATCAGTCAAAATATTTGACACTATAACGGTAATTCCATCAGAACCAAGGATATTTACCGTAGCGCCATTTACGGCTCCCTTGGTAACAGAACCAGCCATAGTTGCTCCTGTTGTAGCAGCAGGCGCTGTAGTAAGCGCACTTCCCCCACCTCCGCATGCGGACATGAGTCCTACAGTAGCTAACAAGGGAAGTATTATAAGTTTATTTTTCATATTGAGACCTCTTTTATAATGAGAATGTACAGCTAAAAAGTCAACCAGCATCACTCTTTTTGTTGTGCAAAAGAAATATATTGCAAATCTAATCAAACAACCTGAATAGTCTTTGTTAGAAAAGGATTTGTCACCCCCCTTCTTATGGGGGTGGTGACAAAGGTATTTCACGTTATCGATAACATCCTTATTCAGGAGACACAAATACTTGTTGCGTAACACCTTATTTAGAGGGTTTGCCTACCATGAGGTATGCACCATTTTAATTCATTTATTCTTATACTCGATGTTCCAGCTTTTTATATGTGAGGTGTCATCGTTTTAAAACCTTTCACCGCAGAGGAAATACAGGGGATAGAATACGTAGCTTAATTGAACATATTTATTTATGAGCCACTTGCAAAACTCTGGGTGGATGAGCTCGAATACCACTTCGAGCGCATTTTTAGGATGGAATGAAGGGCATGGTGGTTCCATACGCTGAAATTCCAGCCTAGAAATGCGCCGGAGTGGGGCAGTTAATCGTCGCTCATGGGTTTTGCAAGTAGCTCTTATGATAATGATTATCTTCGTGACTCTGTGGTGGAAAGACTTTGACTTTTTTGATGGATGTCGTTAAGAGTAGAAGCTGTGCTTTTATTTGCGTTTTGAACATAAACTAGCTGTGTTCAAGTACGTCCTTCGATTTTCCACTACAAAACTGGAACATCGAGGAACTTTGGGGTCAGGTCTTGCAATACGACATTTTACAATCGTAGGTTTTTAACCACTTGATTATAGCTAAGGGCCACTGAAAGAATAAAGTATCCAGATTATGCGCAGGATAGTAGTTGGATTCAATGCGCCAAATCAAGCGCATAAGCAAGCCCTGAATGGGCGCGATAGCCTACTGTCTTTAGTAGTAACTCTGTGGCAACGCAGAATGCGGACTTATAGACCAGCAGAATTGGATGATTTATTCTTTCCGCGGCCCTTAGGTCGGGAGACCATGAGGACTGAGGTCAAACAGCTTGTTGAATAAAAAATACTATAACCGAAAGCGTCTCGTACTCTTTGTCATTGCAGATGCCCCGTCTTAAAAGGGAAGCCGAGTTACCCTATTACAACAACAGTCACGCCAACTCTTTTTCATATATCACATATTTTGATTGGCATAAACCACGCTTACTGTAAGCTGCAATGGCTCGATTATTATCATGTACAACGTAGAGTTTCAACTCACAACAATGAGCTAATTTAGCCTGCTGTTCAACAAAGGAAAACAGTGTCTTGAATGCACCACTGCTCCTATAGAAAGGTGTTACATATACACTTTGGATCCACCATACCTGTGAATTTCGCCAATCGCTCCATTCATAGGTAATCAATAAAACACCGATGAGCGTTTCATCAGATTCAACAACATAATAGCAACCTTTCGCACTATCTGCGAAAACAGCCTCCACCCCGCATCGAGATGCCTCATCCTTTAAGGCGCGGCCTTCAACTTCCAAAGCATGCGCTCGATTAAAGTTTACTATCGCTGATGCATCATCCGGCTCTGCCCTGCGCACGATAAAAAGTGCAGTCATTGTCCCTCCCTCATGATCACAAAAAAACATCCTTCATATTCTAATTGAAACATTGAAGGGCAAAAAAATGCGCGGGGATCGCTCCCCACGCATATTTAACAGATCAACTTTGAGCCTCTTGCAAAGGTTTGGATGCATAAGCGGCAATCCTACCTTGAGTTCATAACGGAATAAAACAAGGATCATGGTAGCTCCATATACTGAAACATCAGTTCAGAAATAGGCCTGGATGGGATCGTTGATTGCCGCCCCTGAGTTTTGCAAGTGACTCCTTTGTTAAGACTTTGGTGCTATTGGTTTAAGGTGCCAGATATCACGGTTATAATCTTCCATGGTACGATCTGTAGAAAATTTACCACTGAAGGCTGTATTAAGAATACTCATTTTCACCCACGACTGCTGATCACGATAGGCATCAGAAGCACGTTGCTGAGCATCTATATACGAACGGAAATCTGCCGCCACCATCCAAGGGTCATTATCACAACGAATAGCACCCACAATACTAGAGAATAGACCCGGTTCAAATTGACTAAAGTGACCACACTCCAGTAGATTCATCACCCGTTTAAAGTCTTCATCGGCTTCGATAGTGCCATTTGGATCATAGCGTGATTTAAGCTCCGCCACCTCTGTTTCATCCAGACCGAACAGAAAGAAGTTTTCATCCCCCACCTCTTCGCGAATCTCAATATTGGCACCATCAAGTGTACCGATGGTCAGGGCACCGTTCATCATGAACTTCATATTACCTGTACCGGAAGCTTCTTTACCCGCTGTTGAAATCTGCTCGGAAAGATCCGCTGCCGGGCAAATCTTCTCCATAGCGGAAACACGGTAGTTAGGGAAAAAGACCAGCTTGAGCTTATCTCCCACATCTGGATCACTGTTGACAATTTCAGCCACATTATTAATCAGCTTGATAATCTGTTTAGCCATGTAGTAACCGGGTGCAGCCTTACCTCCAATCAATACACAGCGTGGTGTCCAGTCAGCCACATCACCACGTTTAATACGGTCATAGAGATGAATCACATGCAATACATTCAATAACTGACGCTTGTACTCATGAATGCGTTTCACCTGAATATCGAACATCGCATCCGGCGCAAAATCTACACCACAAGTGTCTTTTACCAAGGCCGATAGGGCTACCTTATTATCACGCTTACACTTGGCCCACTTCTTTCTAAAGCCAGCATTATCTGTATAAGGAGCTAGCTTGCGTAACTGCTGTAGATCCGTCACCCACTCATCGCCAATCGTTTCACTGATCAACTTACTTAATGACTTATTACACCAAGCCATCCAGCGGCGCTGCGTGACGCCATTCGTTTTATTGTTAAATTTCTCAGGCCATAGCTCGTAAAAGTCTTTAAACAAACCTTCCACCAATAGATCCGAATGCAACTGAGCCACACCATTGACTGAAAAACAGCCGACAATAGCCAAGTAAGCCATGCGTACCTGCTGTTCACCACCCTCTTCAATAATCGACATCCGACGCTGCCGCTCCAAATCACCCGGCCATTTTTCAGACACTTTAACCAGAAACTGCGCATTGATCGCATAGATAATATCCAGCAGGCGCGGCAATAGACGCGCAAACAGATGAACAGGCCAACGCTCCAGTGCTTCAGGCAGTAAGGTATGGTTGGTATAAGCCAATGTTTTTGTGGTAATAGCCCAAGCATCATTCCAGCTAAGCTGATATTCATCGATAAATAGACGCATCAGCTCCGCAACTGAAATGGTTGGATGGGTATCGTTCAGTTGAAAAACATTCTTTTCCGCAAACTGTGAAAAATCTTTACCATGCACTTTTGTCCACTGACGCAATACATCTTTAATACTGGCTGAAGCAAGGAAATACTGCTGTCTCAGACGTAGCTCTTTACCATTTTCGCTGGAATCATTGGGATAAAGCACCATCGAAATATCTTCGGCTCTATTTTTATCGGCCACGGCTTCAGCATAATCACCAGCGTTAAACTCGCTCAAGTTAAACTCATCAGTCGCGGCTGATTTCCATAAGCGCAAGGTATTCACCGTGCCATTTTTAAAACCGGGAATCGGTGTATCGTAGGGAATAGCCAGCACGTCCTCAGTATCAACCCAGCGGCAGCGCATCAATTCACCATGTTTATTATAATAGTTTTCTACATGACCACCAAAATGAACACGTTGCGTATACTCAGGACGATTCATCTCCCAGACATTGCCATAATTCAACCAATGATCTGGCTCTTCTACCTGATAACCATTATGAATGGACTGACGGAACATGCCATATTCGTAACGAATACCATAACCGGTAACTGGAAACTGCAGGGTTGCACAACTATCGATAAAGCAGGCAGCCAGGCGACCTAGTCCACCATTACCAAGCCCAGCATCGCGTTCCATCTCTATTTTTTCTTCGAAATTCATGCCCAACTGGTGCATCGCTTCTTCAGTTTCAGCATCAAGGCCCAAGTTAAGCACGGCATTACCTAGTGCACGCCCCATCAAAAACTCAAGCGACAGATAATAAGCCCGTTTACCGTCCTCTTCAATGTAGCCATCTTTGGTTTTTTTCCAATTTTCCATCAGATGATCGCGAATTGTGTACGCCAGCGCCTGATATTTATAATGGCTGGCTTCGCTGCTGGTATGCTGTCCCAACGTGCGCAAGAAATGGCGCTGCATTCCTTTCACCAGAGCCGTTGCATCTTTATCCAACGATGGGACATCGGTGATATCCTGTTTCTGTATCGCTTTTTTCTTCATGTATTAGCTACCTTTGATGGTATTTTTTGAAAGTGCAGTCTGTCCACACAACGCAATCAAGTCAATCTGTATAGCGCCATCTGTGTAAAACATCTCAACAACCTCTGTTTATTACTTGCTTAAATCCCTGCTTCGTTGTGTAACAACTCGCACACGCCCAACCTCATGGTTCCGAGGATGGAACTTTAGCCCCACAAGATTTTGGTGTTGCTGCGCGATTAAAGTCGCACCCCTAAGGGCCACGGAAAGCATAAAGTATCCAAGTTATGCGCAGGATAGAAGTTGGATTCAAGGCGCCAAATCAAGCGCACAAGCAAGCCCTGAATGGGCGCGATAGCCTACTCCCTTTAGTAGTAACTCTGTGGCAACGCAGAATTATAGACCAGCACGTGGATGATTTATTCTTTCCGCGGCCCTAAGAGCTACTTGCAAAACTCTGAGTGGATGAGTGGCAATTCCACTTCGAGTGCATTTGTAGGATAGAATGAAGGGTATGGTTGTTCCATACGCTGAACGTAGCCTACAAATGCGCCGGAGTGGGGAAGTCAATCGCCGCTCATGGGTTTTACAAGTGGCTCGTTAATATAGTGATTCAAGTATGGGTTGTCCGTCATTCCCGCCCCACGCCTTCGCGGGGGCAGGTTCTTCGCGGAAATGACGGACAGGTCGTCTGTATTGGGAGTGCGGGCATCATCATGGCTAATTAGGAAAGCAGAAACATGATGAATGGTTGTCGGGAGCAAGGCTTACCATGCAGGTGATTGCAACGGTTGCTGCTAACGCCATGTTTCGGTAAAAAATAAGGCAATAGAAGCGCGAAATAAGCTCTGACCCCATCCTGGTTCTAATGACATAAGCTTGTCTCAATGGGTTGATAGAAAGATTTTTATGCGGTTGGTGTGTTTGTGCTATAAATGGATGGCATAATCGGTAGTCTGTCTGTGTGCAGGTTCAGGTATAGTGATTCAAGTATGGATTGTCCGTCATTCCCGACCTGATCGGGAACCCACCATTGCTGAGTGTGATTGAGAACAATGGATTCCCGCCCCACGCCTTTGCGGGGGCAGGCTCTTCACGAGAATGATGAGAAAAGAGCTTTTCAAGCTTGAATGACTATAAATAATATTTCGAGGTTCGACTTAATGATTTTGGTTATCAATAGTGGTAGTTCATCTGTTAAAATGGCATTGATTGAGGAAAAAACGGAGAAGCTGTTGGCTGAGGGCTTAGCGCAAAAGCTTGGTGAAGTGGGGGCGCTACTTGACTGGTCTATTGCTGGTGAGGCGGAGCAGGTTGAATTGTATGCGGCGCAGCATGAAGTGGCCATAGAGAAGATGTTGGCGGTTCTTTTTAGCAGGGTAGATAAGAAATCTATTATTGCGGCAGGGCACCGAGTCGTACATGGTGGCGAGACGTTTATTGCCCCAACGTTGTTAAATCAGGCGGTCATCGGTGAAATAAGTGCGTTGTCACACTTAGCGCCGCTGCATAATCCCGCGAATCTGCTGGGGATTACGGCGGCCATGCGTCAATTGTCAACGATTCCCCATATTGCGGTTTTTGATACAGCCTTCCATCATGCCATGCCTAGCTATGCGAGTATGTATGCGGTGCCTTATGAGTGGTATAGTAAATATGGTGTGCGTCGTTACGGCTTTCATGGCAGCAGTCATCACTATGTGGGTTTGCAAGCGGCAAAAATATTAGGGCGCAACTTTAGTGACTGCCGCTTGCTAACGGCGCATTTGGGTAATGGTTGCAGTGCAAGCGCCATAGCCAATGGTATCAGTGTGGATACCACGATGGGCATGACACCCCTAGAAGGGTTGGTGATGGGTACGCGCAGCGGTGATGTTGATCCGGGTTTGCATGATTTTATTGCCAGACAGAGTGGAATGTCGCTGTCTGAGCTTACATCAGCGCTCAACCGTAAGTCCGGTCTATTGGGTCTATCCGGTTGTAGTAATGATATGCGCACGGTGTTGGCGGCGGCCGATCGTGGCGATGAACGGGCAGCCCTTGCCGTGGAGGTTTTTTGCTATCGCTTGGCGAAAGCACTGGCAGGACTGGCGGTAGCATTGGGTTCAGTCGATGCTATTGTTTTTACCGGCGGTATTGGTGAGCATGCAGCCGTAATTCGGGCTAAAACGGTGCACCAGTTGCGTATTCTTGGTGCTGAGCTGGATGGCGAGAGAAACGACCTACATGGCGCTTCTGCGCATGGCTTTATTAGTAAGAAAGAGTCAGCAACAGCGGTATTGGTGATTGCTACCAATGAAGAGCAGATGATTGCCCGTTATGTATGTACGATTGTGCATGAACAGAGGAGTAACTGATGAGTCACGCATTTTTACTGGTATCGACGGGCTCCGGCTCCGGTTTGACCACTGTCAGCTTGGGTTTGGTGCGATCTCTTGATCGATTGGGCATTCGTGCCTCTTTTTGTAAGCCCATTGCCCAACTCCATGATGGCGATTTTGGCCCTGAACGCTCAACCCAATTGATCGAACATGTAACCAATATCAAGACGCCTCAACCGATCAACCTCCATCGGGCGACCATGCTGTTAGGCAATGATCAGGAGGGGCTGTTAATGGAGGAGGTGATTGAACTCTTTCAGCAGAGTACGATTCATGCGGATGTGGTTATTGTTGAGGGTTTGGTGGCAGATGGCCATGCTGGTTATGCCACGCGTTTGAATGCTGCCGTAGCAAAGGCGCTGGATGCGGAGCTTATCCTCGTTGGTAGGCCAGAGCCGGAGCTGGATGATTATATTGATATTGCTGCAAATGCCTTTAACAGTGAAAATGGTACTGCTTTGATTGGTGTTATATTGAATAAAGTGGGTGCTAGCGGTGGCGGTGATGCGGTTCTGCAGCTGGATGCTTTGCAGTCGAGTATGGATCAGGGGGAGGGTGCACAACTGCCGGCTACGATAACGGAGACTATAGCAGCAAAAGCCTTTCACCTTATTGGGGCCATTCCCTGGCAGAGATCCTTGGTGGCACCGCGCATGAGTGATGTGGCCAGTTATTTGCAAGCAGAAATTGTCAATGAGGGAGACGTGGCTTGGCGCCGGGTCGAGCGTATTGAAGTGTGTGCGCGTACGGTGGTAAATACGCTGAGCGTTTATCAGCCCCATACGCTGCTTATTTTTCCGGGTGATCGTGATGATGTATTTATTGCTGCCTGTATGTCGGCCATGAATGGTGTGCCGCTTGCCGGTATTCTTCTAACCGGTGGGCTACGGCCTAATCCGCAGGTGACTCTCCTTTGCGCTCAGGCTTTGCAGACAGGTATTCCTGTATTATTGGTGGAGCAGACCTCTTACCAGACGGCCGTAACTTTGGCTCAAATGCCTGCTGAAGTAGCGGTTGATGATTATGAGTTGATTGATAAGGCCATGGATCACGTGGCCAACCATCTGGATGCAACATGGTTACAAGCGCGCTGTGCTGTTGAGCGTCAACCACGGCTGTCACCGGCAGCTTTTCGTTATCAGCTGATTCAACAGGCCAGTCGGGCTCATTGCCGCATCGTACTGCCTGAAGGAGAAGAACCGCGTACCATTATGGCTGCTCAACAGTGTCAGCAACGGCATATCGCTCACTGTATTTTATTGGGGAACCCAGAAAAAATTCATCAGCTGGCCCTATCGCAAGGCATTGTCTTAGATCCCACTATAGAGATTATTGACCCAGTCACGACTCGCCAGCGCTATGTTGAGCCCATGGTGGCACTGCGGCAGCATAAAGGCATGACAACAGAAGTGGCTGAAGATCAGCTACAGGCACGCATTGTCTTGGCAACGATGATGTTAGCTCTGGATGAGGTGGATGGACTGGTTGCGGGAGCGCTGCATTCCACCGCGAATACCGTGCGCCCTGCGTTTCAATTGATTGGCACAAGTGAATCGGCAAAGCTGGTCTCTTCAATCTTTTTTATGTGCCTGCCCGATCAGGTTGTTGTGTATGGTGATTGTGCGATTAATCCCGACCCCAATGCAGAGCAGCTGGCGGATATCGCTATTCAGAGTGCTGATTCAGCGAGCTGTTTTGGTTTACAGCCGCGTGTGGCGATGATCAGTTACAGTACGGGCGAGTCGGGGGCTGGCAGTGAAGTCGATAAAGTGCGTCAGGCTACGGCTATTGTGCGTAAGCTGCGGCCGGATCTGCTCATTGATGGGCCGCTACAGTATGATGCGGCAGCGATTGCCTCTGTTGCTAAAAGCAAGGCCCCTGACAGTAAGGTGGCAGGTAAGGCTAATGTGTTTATTTTTCCAGATCTTAATACCGGCAATACCACCTATAAAGCGGTTCAACGGAGTGCCCATGTGGTGAGTGTCGGGCCGATGTTGCAGGGCTTACGTAAGCCGGTAAATGACCTTTCACGCGGCGCTTCGGTTGAAGATATTGTCTATACTATTGCACTGACCGCCATTCAGGCAATATGATGGATGATATGACAAGAATTGACACTGTCAGCTTACCTTTCTAAGCTCACGGTACATGAATATTACTGGAACGACAAAAATCTATGGCATTATTGGCTGGCCGGTTAGCCATTCGATCTCTCCGCTGTTTCAAGCGACGTTTATTGAGGAGGCGGCTATGAATGCTGTCTACCTCCCTTTTTCTGTTCAGCCGGAGCAGCTGAAAACAGCCTTGGATGGATTGATGGCACTGGGGGTTGAGGGTTTTAATGTCACCGTACCTCATAAAGAAGCGGTATTTGACGTGCTTGAATGCGATAGTGATGCAGTCGCTATTGGGGCGGTAAACAGCGTCCGTCGCGATGACAGAGGATGGCAAGCTAGCAATACGGATTGGCTCGGTTTCAGGTCGGTTGTCGAAGGTTTGTCGTTGGCCTTAGAGGGCGAAGATGTGCTGCTGTTTGGTGCAGGTGGCACGGCACGAGCCGTGATTCATGCCATGGCTTCGCTGCAGGTGGGGCGGCTATTTATCTGTAATCGCAATCCGCAGAGGCGGGATCTACTGCTGGAACATGCTCGGAAAACATACCCCAACTTACTCTGTTTGCCTTTGTTGTGGGAGGAAGATGCCGTGATGCAGACGGCAAAAACGGCGAAGCTGCTGGTTAACAGTACCACGATTGGTCTGAATCCTAAGCAATCGTTTCCCTTTCCACTGTCAGGCCGTGGTGCAGCCATTGATGCCGTTTACTCCGTAGATGGCCAAACAGCCTTTTGTCAGGCCGCCATCGCTGCCGGGCGTGTGGCGGTTGATGGTTTGCCGATGTTGGTGGCCCAAGGTGCTGCCAGTTTTGCCTGGTGGCACGATTGTGATCAGCCTGACTGTAGCAAAACCTTGCGTGCTATCGAGCAACAGCTTGGCCGTGAACCGATAAAGCTGCCGGGATGGTTTGTGTCATGAGTCGTTCACGCCTTGGTGATATTTTACTTAAACACGGAAAAATTGATCGCTTACAACTGGATAAGTTACTTAAAGAGACACGACTGGGTGGGGGCTCCTTAACGTCGGAATTGGTGAAGCAAGAGCTGTTCAGTGAAAATGAACTGGTGGCTTTTCTAGCTAGAAATTATGGTTGTCGTGTGGTTGAAGTGCCGGCAGTCATGCCTGAATCAGCTGTCATTACGCTACCCATTGAGCTATTAAGGAAAAATATGCTGCTGCCGATTGGCCGCACGGGGCATACTTTGCGTTTGGCCGTGGCCGATCCCTATGATATTAGCGGGCTTGATGAAATAGCCTTTATTACAGGCTTTAAGCTTGATGTTGCGGTGGCTGCAGAAAGTCAATTGGTGGCAGCGCTAGATCAGCTAGGCCAGAGTGACTCTCATCTGCAAGATGTGATGGATGACCTTGGTGCGATGAATGTCGAGGTGGTTGATACCAGTGATGAAGAGCTTGATGGTGTGGAGCTCTCGGCAGAAACAGAAGCAGCACCGGTAGTGCGTCTGGTCAATCTGATTTTGCTTGAATCGATTAAACGTGGCGCTTCTGATATTCATCTGGAGCCTTATGAGAAGGTGATGCGTGTCCGTTATCGGATCGACGGTGTGCTACATGAGATTATGCGTCCGCAACTAGGAATGCGAGAGGCGCTTGTATCGCGCCTCAAGATTATGGCGCGTCTTGATATCTCAGAACGACGGCAGCCGCAGGATGGGCGTATTAAGTTGCGTCTATCGCGAAGCAAAACAGTTGATTTCCGCGTCTCGGTACTGCCTACACTGTTTGGTGAAAAGGTCGTGATGCGTCTGCTTGATCCATCTAATTTGCAGCTGGATATGACCAAGTTGGGTTATGAAAGTCGATCGCTTGGCTGGCTGAAAGAGGCTATTCATCGTCCCTATGGGATGGTGCTGGTGACGGGGCCAACGGGTTCGGGTAAAACAGTCAGTCTCTACTCTGCCGTGGGTGAGCTTAACCAGCCGGATATCAATATTTCCACGGCTGAAGATCCGGTTGAGTTTAACTTTATGGGTATCAATCAGGTTAATGTGCATGCAGAAGTGGGGTTGGATTTTCCAGCGGTACTGCGTTCGTTGTTGCGCCAGGATCCAGATGTTATTTTGGTTGGTGAAATTCGAGATTATGATACCGCTTCTATTGCTATCAAAGCGGCACTCACCGGCCATATGGTATTGGCCACTCTGCATACCAATGATGCCCCATCAACCATGAGTCGCTTGATTAATATGGGTATCGAGCCCTTTTTGGCTGGCTCTGCCATCAACTTAATTACCGCTCAACGGCTGGCACGACGCATCTGCGCTGACTGTATCACGGACGAGGTGATTCCTGATGAGGCGTTGCTAGAAGCGGGTGCTGTGGAGCATGAGTTGTCGGAATATCATCCTAAACATGGTATTGGTTGCCCTACCTGTAACGGCACAGGCTACAAAGGTCGTACGGGTATTTATCAAGTGATGCCGGTGTTTGATGAGATTAGAGAAGCTGTCTATGCCAATAAAAACACCAATGTCATTAATGCTGTGGCAGTGCGGTTGGGAGTGCAAACACTACGTATGGTAGCCATGGATAAAGTGAAGAAAGGTGAAATATCACTGGCGGAATGTCTGCGCGTTACGGTGCTAGACTAATGGTACTATTTAACTGGCAGGGTAAGGATAAAAATGGTTTACCGCAAAAAGGGGAGCTGGAAGCGGTAAACAAGGATGTCGCGACAGCCATTTTGCGTCGACGTGGTTTGACCTCTCTGGTTGTGAAAAAAAAGCCGATTGAAATTGTCCTGTTTCCTGAAAAGGTCAATGATAAAGATATTTCGATCTTCTTTCGCCAGCTCTCAACCATGATTAATGCCGGCCTTCCTTTGGTGCAGTGTTTTGAGCTGGCTGAGCGAGGTAGTGAAAAAAAGGCCTTGGTTAAACTACTGGTCTCGGTACGTGAAAGTCTGGAAGGTGGTAATCCGCTGGGTGAAACCATGCGTAAATTTCCGGATGAGTTTGATCGCTTGACCTGTTCGCTGGTTGAGGCGGGTGAGCAGGGTGGTATATTGGATACCATTTTACTGCGTTTGTGTACCTATAAAGAGAAAGCGCTTGCTCTAAAAGCGAAAATAAAATCGGCCCTGGTCTATCCTATCGCCATTATCACCATTTCATTTATCGTGACCTCGATTCTGATGATCTTTGTGATTCCTGTTTTTGCCGAGATGTTTAAAGATATGGGTGGTACCTTGCCTGCGCCAACACGTGTGGCAATGGCCGTATCAGATGTTTTTGTAAACTATTGGTATGTTGTCGTCGGTGCACCATTGGTCTTGGTTTGGTCTATTAAAGCCTTGTACAAGACACCAAAAGGACACTATCAAATGGATAAGTTGCTGATATCACTTCCTATTATTGGTGATGTACTGCGCAAGGCATCGGTGGCGCGATTTTGCCGTACCTTCTCGACCCTGAGTGCGGCTGGCGTGCCAATTATGGAAGCCTTGGATACGGTGGCTGAAACGTCTGGTAACTTGGTGATTGAAGAGGTGATCCTCTCATCCAAGGAGGCGATCTCGCAAGGACAGACGCTGACCGGGCCGCTGGAGGAGAGTAAGATTTTTCCTCTAATGGTGACGCAGATGATCTCGATCGGTGAGCAGACAGGTAGTCTGGAAGATATGCTGGGAAAAATTGCTGATTTTTATGAAGAAGAAGTGGATACGGCTGTGAATAATATGCAAGAGTTAATGGAACCTCTGATTATGGCCTTTTTGGGTGTGGTGATTGGTGGTTTGGTGATTGCGATGTACCTGCCTATCTTCCAGATGGCCTCTTTGATGTGAGGCTGTATGGGCGTTGTGATCAGGGCTGTAGATGCTTTACAGCGATCGGAAATAGATGATGCCCTGCATCAGTCGCGCTGTGAGCGATTGAAGTTTATCAACGTATGGTGTTTATGTAGGGGCTGTTTATGCCTCTGATTCTCTGTCGGGCGCTTGCAGGCATTGCCATCGCTCTGGTGCTAGCTGTGTGGCTCTATGCCATCGTGCCTTATCCATTGTTTATACTGTTTCTGGGTGGTCTTTTTGTGCTACTGCTACTTGTACAGTTACGGCTGACGCGGAGTTCTTTAAGCACAGAGAGCCAATGGTTGCTGCAACTAGCCTCCGATACGTTGATAACTGCCGGGCTGATTGTTGCGACGGGTGGTCTGGATAGTCCTTTTGTTATATTGCTCGGTTTGCTGATTGTGGCTGCCGGTATCTACGGCTGGTTTATGCTGCCCTTGGTGATTACGGTATTGGCTTGTGCCGGTTATATTTTGGCCGTCTATGCGGAACTATGGCTGGCGCAGATGTCGCCGCCAGATGCAGCGCAAGCTTTAGAGATTCTTCTGCAGGTTTCAGTGCTGATGTTGGTGGGCGGTATGATGGCTGCTATCTCCAAACGTCAGGCCAATCTAGTCGATAGCAGTGATCAAGTATTGCACCAGCATCGTAAGCTGAAGGATCTACATGATAAACTGATGAGTGCTATGTGCGAAGGCGTGATTGTGCTGGATGAGCAGTTAGAGCTGAACGATATGAATCAGGCGGCTCTCCGGTTTCTGGGCGATAAGCCTGTGTCGGTTTTGACGCAGCTGGCGGGGATTGAGCGCTGCTTGCATCAACCGGGCAGAGAGAGTTGTCAGTGTGAATATGTGAGTGGCGAGCGGGTGCTGTTAGTGGCGTTGACCCACTTAAGTCATGCCGCTGATGCCCGTTGGTTATTGACCTTGGTTGATATTAGCCAGTTGCGCCGTATCGAGTTGCAGATGCATCAACAAGAGAAAATGGCGGCGCTGGGGCAGATGGCGGCGATGTTGGCGCATGAAATTCGCAATCCTGTCCAGACCATCGCTCAAGGACTGGAGATGTTACCTGTTGGTCAGGTGAAAGGCGTGAATGTTCGAGATATCTTGCATGATGAGTTGATGCGGCTCAAGCGCTTGGTGACAACGATGTTAAGCTATTCGCAACCTTTACAGCCGCAAGCTCAATTAAGCTATATGCCGACGCTTATGCAAGCGGCTATTCAGCAAGTGAATATTAGCCAGCAGCGTCTGATTGATATGCGCTGTACGATCGATCAACTACAGCTTGATGGTGATCATTTTCGCCTTGTGCTGGATAATCTACTGAGTAATGCACTGCTCAATAGTGCGGCGGATACAGCTGTGCGTGTCGAGTTGGATGGGCAAGGTGATGGTTGGTGCTTACGCGTTTGGAACAGAGGGGAAATTAATGGGCAAATTCGGGAGAAGCTATTTGAGCCTTTTGTTACGGGTCGGAGTAGTGGTGTGGGACTGGGCTTGGCAACGGTGAAACAGGTGTGTGATATGAATAGTTGGACTATTGCTGTGGATCAACAGGACGATTGGGTCTGCTTTACGCTGCTTGGCAGCGCCATGGAGCGGCCTATAGATGATGCGGTAGCACAGGAGGCGGGACATGGCTGATCTGTTATTGGTCGAAGATGAAGTCAATGCCCGCAGTATATTGACGCTGGGCTTGGAGCTGCAGGGCCATCAAGTAACCGCATGTGACTCAGCAGAGAGTGCTGAGCAGTGTATGAAAGGTGCTGTGTTTGATGTGGTGCTAACGGATTTGAGAATGCAGGGGCGGGATGCCGGCTTAGAGGTGATTCGCGATAGTCGCTTACTGCAACCCAAAGCGCGTGTCTTGCTGCTAACAGCTTACGCAAGTGCCGATACGGCTGTGCTAGCGATGAAGCAGGGCGCCTTTGATTACTTAACGAAACCTGTATCGGGTGAGGAGTTGGCTGCGGCTGTGGAGCGGGCTCTGTTTGATGCGAGTGAGGCGAAGGATGATGAGATAGGCGTTGCAAAAGTAACAGCAGACAACACAGCCGTGCAACATGATGCAGCTATGTTGCTGGGCGACTCTGAGCTGATGCAGCGGGTGAGAGAGCGTTTGCAGCGGGCGGCTAAATCAACGTTTACGGTGTTGGTTAGTGGTGAGTCGGGCACCGGTAAGGAGTTAGCTGCGCGTTATGTGCATGCCTGCTCGCCACGCTGTGCAAAGTCTTTTGTGCCGGTGCACTGTGGCGCTATTCCGGAAGGGCTATTTGAGTCGGAAGTGTTTGGTCATCGTAAAGGTGCTTTTACTGGGGCTGAGTCCAATCGTGTGGGGCTGATTGAGTCAGCTAGTGGTGGTACGCTATTTCTGGATGAGATTGGTGAACTGCCGCTGTCGTCGCAAGTGAAGCTATTAAGGGCCCTGCAAGAGCACCGTATCCGTCGTGTCGGCGATGATCATGAGCGAGATGTTGATGTGCGGGTGATTGCCGCAACGAATCGTGATCTTGCTGCAGAAGTAAAATTGGGTCATTTTCGTGAAGATCTTTTTTTCCGTTTGAATGTGGTGCCCGTGCATATGCCGGCTCTCAGGCAGCGGCGAGAGGATATTCCTGTTTTGGCCAAGGCTATTATGCGCCGTTGGAGTGAAGGGCGGGTGCGCTTGAATGAGAATTGTCAGAAACGATTGATGCTGTTGCCCTTTATGGGAAATGTACGCGAACTGGAGAATATCCTGCAACGTATGTTGGCTCTATCCGATAATAATGAGTTGGATGAGTCAGTATTGGATGAAATCTGCTTAACTTTGCCTGATGATGCTGAGGTATCGCTGCGTTCACTTAGTGAGACAGCGCTTACGCTTGATGGTTGGCTTGAGGCGAATGAGCGGCAGCTGATTGATCAGGCACTATTGAAAACGGGTGGTAATATTACCCAGGCAGCCGAAGAGTTAGGAATTAGTTTTCGTTCTTTGCGCTATCGTTTGAAGAAAAATACTCAGGAGGATCAGCCGCAGTGATAAGCCTAGTGTTATTATGTGGTCTGTTAGGCTTATTGCTTGGCAGTTTTGCGAATGTCTGTGTTTATCGTATTCCGCGCCACGAATCGATCGCTTTTCCCGGTAGTCACTGCCCAACCTGTGATCATCCAATTGCCGCCTATGACAATATCCCTGTCATCTCCTGGTTGCTACTACGAGGCCGCTGTCGGCACTGTCAACAAGCTATCGCATGGCGTTACCCGCTACTTGAACTGTTGATGGGTTTGAGTTGGGCTGGTTTGGCTTACCATTTTGGTCCTACAGGGCAGCTACTTATGGCGCTTTGCCTCTTTTTTCTACTGTGGGTACTAAGTTTTATTGATTTTGAAACAACGCTGCTACCAGATGTACTAACCCTGCCAGGTATTGTTGTGGGCTTACTCTTCTCTTGGTGGCTGGCTGACTGGCAGGCCGCTTTGATCGGAGCTGTGGCTGGTTATGGTCTATTTTGGTCGGTGAATAAGGTTTTTTTACTGCTGACGGGTCGTGAAGGCATGGGCTATGGCGACTTCAAATTGTTGGCTATGCTTGGAGCCTTTCTCGGTTGGCAGGCGTTGCCTTTTATTATTCTGGCTTCATCCACCATTGGTGCGGTGGTGGGGACGCTGTTTTTATACTTGTCTCGGCGAGGCTTGCGAGCTGAGATTCCCTTCGGGCCCTATTTGGCCGCTGCGGCAATGATCTGGTTGTTGTGGAGTGATGGCATTTTAAACTGGTATTTAAGTAGCGCTGGTATGCCGATGTGAAGCAGTCCCGTTGTATTGGTTTGACTGGCGGTATCGGTAGTGGAAAATCAACCGTTGCGAAGCTCTTTTGTGCCTTAGGCGTGCCGGTCTTGGATCTCGATCAACTGGGACATTGGCTGACTGAACCAGGTGGTGAGGGCTTGGACGCTTTAAAAACTGCATTTGGTGAACATATTTGTCATGCCGATGGATCACTGGATCGTAAGGGGCTGGCGGACTATTGCTTTGCTGATCCTGAGCGCACAAAACAGCTTAATGCTGTCATGCACCCCTTAATCTGGCAGCAGGAAGTTTGTTGGCTGGCCGCACAACAGGCGGACTATGTGATGATTGAAGCTTCTGTATTGCTGGAATCTGGTGGAGCATCCCGGATGGATAAGTTGATGGTTGTGCTGGCCGATCAAGAAGTACGATTACAGCGTGTATTAAAGCGCGGCAAGCAAGGTGCCTTGGCGTTTCAAGCAATTGTAAGTCGTCAATGTGATGATCAGCTTCGCCGAGCTAAGGCCGACTATATCATTGATAATAATGGTGAAATAACCACGTTGCACAAACAAGTGCGCGACCTGCATGGACAGTTATCAAGCTAAGGGTCGCGGAAAGAATAAATCATCCGCGTGCTGGTCTATAAGTCCGCCTTCTGCGTTGCCACAGAGTTACGACTAAAGACAGTAGGCTATCGCGCCCATTCAGGGCTTGCTTATGCGCTTGATTTGGCGCCTTGAATCCAACGACTATCCTGCGCATAATCTGGATACTTTATTCTTTCCGTGGCCCTTATCTCTTGCGGCCCTTACTGTAGCCTTCATTAGCCCGTCTGTAAGTGCTGTTTTGTAAGAGATGTAGCACATTCTGGCCGGCATTTTCTGAGGCTTATGCTACGGCGTTGCCTTGTTTAGCAGGTGGCTAATTTAGTTTATCTAACAGATTTGTTGACAAGTTTTGCGAAGCACCTTAGAAATGCCTCTATTGCCGGAGGTTCTTATCTCGCTTCCGCGTATCCACCAGGGTTATTCATTGATCAATCCTTTCTTATATCAACATCATGATCAGCCAGCAGCCCATGCTGCTAGGCTTTTTGGAGTATTTAATGTCTCAAGAAATTGAACCACCCGTCCCTGTGGCAGTAGAAACAACTTCCCTAGATGCAGTTGAGGTTGCGCCTAAGCCGCGCAGGCGTGCA
Organism: Mariprofundus sp.; assembly: GCA_030950555.1. GTDB lineage: Bacteria > Pseudomonadota > Zetaproteobacteria > Mariprofundales > Mariprofundaceae > Mariprofundus. Next base: position 20,514 of record JAUZRH010000224.1, read on the forward strand.
AAAGCGACTAAAGAAAGTGCTGTTGGAGAGGGTGAAACTGTTACAAAGCCGGTGACTGATGGTGCTGAGGTTGTGCCAGAAGAAGTCGTTAAAAAGGTGCGAAAAGTGGGTCGTCCTCGCAAGACGGCGGCGGCTGCTGACGTCGCTGATGGGGATGCGAAGCCTGTTCGTGCGAGTCGTCGGGCGAAAGCAGAAAGTAGTGAGCCAGCTCCCTTGGTGGCAGCTGAAGCCGCTGTGGTCGTGGCCCCTAATAGTGCTGAAAAAATAGAAGATACTACGCCTGTGGTGAAGAAACCCGTCAGGAAGAAGCCTGTTCATAAGGCCGCTGCAAAAAAAGAAGTGGGCACGGGTAAAGAAGCAGCTGGCGCGAAAGAGAAGTTTCCTCCTCGTAAGCAAGCACGCAAGAATGAACAAAATGGTGGCAATAAAACGAGCGGTCCGAAGCGGGATACCGTATCGAACGGCGCTGAATCTGAAATGGCTCAGGATGATGGACAGGATGGGGCACGTCGTGGTCGCTGGCGTAATAAAGCTGAGCAGCAACAGCGCCCTGATAATAAAGTGCGCTCGGAAAAGTCGCATCGTAATAAACGTGACGATGTAGAAGATAAAATTTCAGATGAGATGGAAGGTGTCACACTTAACCTAAAAGAGGTCTCATCCAAAACACCTACGCAGTTGTTAGAGTTGGCAGACTCCTATGATATTGAGAATGCTGCTGGTTTACGTAAGCAAGAGCAGGTATCGGCTATCTTACGGGCTCACGGCCTGCGTAGCGGTACGATTTACAGTGAAGGTGTGTTAGAAATCTTGCCGGATGGCTTTGGCTTTCTGCGTTCACCGGATGCGAACTACCTGTCAGGATCGGATGATGTCTATGTATCAACGCATCAGATTCGTCGTTTTTATCTGCGCAAAGGTGATACAGTTGCAGGTGAAATTCGCTCGCCTCGTCGAGGTGAAAAATATTTTGCCCTGAAAACGGTCGATACGACCAATGGTGAGTTGCCGGAAGTATCGCGTACGAAAGTATTATTTGATAATTTGACCCCCCTCTATCCGGATGAACGATTGACGATGGAGGTTGATGATCCAACGCATAAAGATATGACGGGTCGCATTATTGATATTGTGTCGCCTATTGGTAAGGGCCAGCGGGCGCTGCTTGTGGCGCCGCCACGTACGGGTAAAACAGTCATGATGCAGTCGATCGCTCACTCTATTGCCGCGAACCATCCGGAAGTCGTGCTGATGGTGCTATTGATTGATGAACGTCCGGAAGAAGTGACGGATATGAAGCGTTCGGTGAAAGGTGAGGTTGTCTCATCTACCTTTGATGAGCCGGCTCAACGCCATGTACAGGTTTCAGAGATGGTTATTGAAAAAGCCAAGCGTCTGGTGGAACATGGTCGCGATGTGGTGATTCTACTGGACTCCATTACCCGTTTAGCACGCGCTTATAACACTGTTGTGCCCTCTTCAGGTAAGATTCTGACTGGTGGTGTGGATGCCAATGCGCTGCATCGTCCGAAACGTTTTTTTGGTGCGGCCCGTAATATTGAAGGGGGCGGCAGTTTAACCATTATTGCAACGGCGCTGGTGGAAACTGGCTCGAAAATGGATGAAGTTATTTTTGAGGAGTTTAAAGGCACGGGCAATATGGAGATTAAGCTGGACCGCAAGCTGACGGATAAGCGTGTTTTCCCATCCATTGATATAGCGCCATCCGGCACGCGAAAAGAAGAGCTACTAACGCCGCGTGAAGACCTTCAGAAGGTTTGGATTTTACGCAAGATTTTATCGCCTATGGGTACCATTGATGCAATGGAATTCCTAGTTGATAAGCTCGGTCCTACAAAAGATAACGCAGAATTTTTTGATCGCATGAACCAGTAAATCAAGAAGAATCTGCTTTTTCCTGTGGCTTTTAAAGCCATCGCTGTCATCGAAAGGTGTTAAAAAAAGCACATCCTTCATTTTCCGGTTTACACATGAAGGCTTTTCTTAAGACGGAAAAGGCTTCGCCAAATAGTTGATCCCCTCACCCAAGCCCTCTCCCGGAGGGAGAGGGCTTGGGTGAGGGGATCAATATAAAAAAAACGCCCATGATTCATCCTGCTTACGGAAGATAAAGCGACATCTTTCAGCTGTGAGATAACGTAAATCGTCAACTATTTTTTATAGTTGGTGAAGGATGCTAAAAAAAACACCAAGTTAGGGCCACGGAAAGAATAAAGTATCCAGATTATGCGCAGGATAGTAGTTGGATTCAAGGCGCCAAATCAAGCGCATAAGCAAGCCCTGAATGGGCGCGATAGCCTACTGTCTTTAGTAGTAACTCTGTGTCAACGCAGAATGCGGACTTATAGACCAGCACGTGGATGATTTATTCTTTCCGCGGCCCTTAGGCTAGTATGGGACGCATGTCCGTTTCCGAGATATTGATCTCTGTAATTGCGCGTGTTTGTTGTCCATTGAACAGATAGGGGGGGTGGAACTTTAGTCCCGCAATCGTTGGTGCTGTAGGCCTTTCCACCCCACGCCGACCCGTCATTCCCGAAGCTTGCATCGGGAATCCATTTCAAAATCCCGCCCTGCTTAGCTTTTTCACCGCACGCCTGCGGTTTGGGGTCAGGTCTACTATTGATGCATTAACTGTTCTTTCTAACGATACGCCCTACGGTGGTGAAATGAATGCCGAAGTAATCGGCAATCTGCGCGTAACTATATTCACTCGTCGCATAAGCAGCGACGATTGCCTCATCTCTATTCTGAAAATGCTGTGCTATATCCTC
>JAUZRH010000225.1 GCA_030950555.1 Mariprofundus sp.
CCAGGTTATGCGCAGGATAGAAGTTTGGATTCAAGGCGCCAAATCAAGCGCATAGCAGGGCTATGTAACTGATTTGGCAACGCAGAATGCGGACTTATAGACCAGCAGAATTGGATGATTTATTCTTTCCGCGGCCCTAACCCTATCGCGTAGCGGGAACGCCGCCACTTGCTTCCCGAGGGTTTAGTCGGGAATCCACATCAATGAAACGCTCTGCTATGCGTTCCCACGCAGGAGCGTGGGAACGCGGATGGATTCCCGCCCCACGCCTTCGCGGGGGCAGGTCCTTGACGGGAATGACGGGCGTAATGCTTAAATTACGTTACTATGCGTAGAGGGGAGTATTATTGTAGCCAAAAAGCGGGGAATATTTAAACGCCCATTTAGGAGCTATTTCGACAGCCTGGGCTACCCCTCCACAAGGCTGTGCAACAGGTTGAAACAGAATGTTACTAGCTCGGAATTTACCATACATTTCTAAAATATAAGCAAAAAATATGTCGCAGCTGCTGGTCAATAAGCGACCCATGCCGCCTGCGGCTACTTGCCTTTGCGTAACATAGCCATGGACTCTTGGGGGTGCGACTTCAGTCGCGCATAAGCATCAAAAGCTGCGGGACTAAAGTTCCACCCCCAGACTATTAGGCATTCATACACCATAGCAGGGTCTTCAACAGGCTGCTGTGTTTGAATTAACTTAGTGGTGTAAACAGTGATGCCAAGTCATCTGGGGTCCATAATGGTATTTTGCTACCACCCTGTTGATGAATGCTATTGGCCAAGTCTCGTTTGCGATCTTGCATATCCATGATTCGCTCTTCCACCGACCCTTCAATAAGCAATTTATAAACAAATACTGCTTTCTCCTGACCAATCCGATGGGCTCGATCCGTTGCCTGCGCTTCTACTGCCGGATTCCACCATGGATCATAATGAATCACGACATCGGCAGCCGTCAGGTTCAGGCCAACACCGCCCGCTTTCAGGCTGATCAGAAACAGTGGCACTTCTCCATTCTGGAAACGTTCTACCGGCACTTCTCTATCGCGAGTTTGACCGGTCAGTTTTACATAGTCAATACCTTTCGCCGTGACTGCCTCCTCAATCAACTTCAACATCGATGTAAACTGCGAAAAGAGCAGAATACGGCGTCCCTCTTCAATCATCTCCGGCAACATATCCATTAACATATTTAACTTCGCCGATTCAGGTAATTCACCCTGCAAACCATGTACCAGACGCGGATCACAGCACACTTGACGCATTTTCATCAAGGCATCAAGCACCACAATCTGACTCTGAGCCGCCCCCATCGATGCCACGGCATCGCGCACCCGTTTTTGCATGGCCAAGCGAACACTTTCATAGAGCTCTCGCTGCGCTTTTTCCATCTCAATCGAGCGTACAATTTCTGTTTTCGCGGGTAGCTCCAGTGCCACTTCATCTTTGCAACGCCTCAGTAAAAAGGGCTGAATTCTGATATTCAGTGCAGCTTGCCTAGCTTGATCTCCCTCTAACTCAATGGGCTTGCGGAACAGTTTCGTAAACTGCTTTTTATCCTGCAGGTACCCCGGTAGTAAGAAGTCAAACTGCGCCCAGAGTTCACCCAGATGATTTTCCATCGGCGTACCCGTCATACTTAACTTATGCGTCGTCCGCAGCAGACGTACCCGCTGTGCCGCCTTAGAACCGGCATTTTTAATATATTGTGCTTCATCAAGCACCAGCAGATGCCAGCTCTGTAACTCTAACACCTCAAAATCTCGGACCAGAAGCGGATAGGTCGTTAGAACGACGTCATGTGCTGCTATCGAATCAAACAGACTAGCTCGATCAGGACCATGCAATACCAATACGGAGAGATTTGGCGTAAACTTTTCTGCTTCCCTACGCCAGTTATGCATCAAGCTCGTCGGTGCAATCACCAATACCGGATTCTGTAATCGCCCTTCTTCTTTCTCTATCAAAATATGCGTTAGTGCCTGTACCGTTTTGCCCAGCCCCATATCATCAGCCAGAATCCCTGCTAACTGCATACTACGCAACATCTGCATCCAGCTTACGCCTTCATGCTGATAATCACGTAGTGTGGCATTTAGACCGGCAGGTAGCGTACACGCTGGTACGCTACCAATATCGGCCAATTGCCGCATCTGCTGCAACCAAGCACTGCTGCTCACCTGCACATGGCTGCTATGTTCAAAATGAGTCTCTAAGGCTAACATCTGGGGTACACTTAGCGCAGCCTCAACGGTTCGACCACTGGCAAACACATCCAGCATATAGTGCAATATATTGGCAATAGCATCCGCTGGAGCCGCCAAAAAGCGACCACCGGGCATCGGCAGTGCAATGCTCTCCTGTTCACGCATCGCAGCCAGCGACTCTTTTGTTAGCAACTTCGGTTGTCCACCGACCCAGCGCGCCAGCACTTCAATCAGATCAATCTCTTCGCCATCTTCCAACGTAGCCGTAAACAGCGCACTACCCATCAAGCCACTGCTTACTTTATCCTCTGCAGGTTGCCCCAACTGCAATTGCCACGAGTGCGCTCTCTCCATTCGGAACGGAAAATCATCCTTAATATCAATACTAAAACCCTGCTGTTGTAGGCCGGGCAAGTCATATAACATCCAATCCGGCCATAACGCATCACTGGACAGGATAAAGTGATTATCTTCAACCACGAAGCCCTCAGCCTGATCCTGTCCATTTAACTCAAATAGGTCTGAGGCATACAGAGCGTCGACCGCTTTTCTATGTAGTTCGGAATTCAGAGTATAATCAATCACCCTATCATCTCGAATAGTGCGAATCATGCGGCTCTGATGACCATGGGCAATACGCGTACCGTCGTAATCCATATAAAGGCTCGCGACATAAAATGCTTTGGGCTTCTGATAATAACCACATCCCTGCGGACGTATCATGCTTAAATGCAAGCGAGGCAGAGGCAGCACATCGCGCTGCTCGTGAATCAGCTTTAGTGGCGCGGGTATATCAGCAGGAAGCTGTTTACGTACCGCCAAAAGCACCTCTTCTGAGCAATCCAGCTCCACAGCCGGTATATTCAATAAAATTTCTGCCACAACGGCCGGTTGCGCGCTATCCACACCGGCACAAATAGCCTGATGGGGATCCAGAAACCAAGGCGGCGAGGTCGGAATCACCACTTCATCACCCGCCATATGCAGGGTCAGGTATTGATCTCCACGTCCATCGAGTTGCCAGCGCCACTCGCCTGGCCGCTTATCGCCGCGTTTGATCGCTGGCGCATCTTTATTTAACCAGTGGCAACGACCACTACCAATAATCCGCTTAAGAATTCGCAGTCCATCTTCACCCTGCAAGCGGTATCCGCGCAAACTGCCCATCGAACGATCCAATGCTACTTCACGTAAGATACGTTCATCCGATGCCAGCAGATATTGTGGCGTATGATGACTAAGAATATTAGTAGGCGCATAAATTGTTGCTTTGCCGTAACCGCCCCCTTTAAGCACCCGTGCAGTCAAGCACTGCAAGCGCAGATTACGCTCCCCATCAGCCTGTAAAATATAGAGTAAACGCTGTTTGACACTATCTGGAAACTCATCTCGCACCGGCTGACCATCACGCACCTGATCGAGTCCGCCTAACCACTGGGCAAAAGCAAAAGGCATCGGTGCAGGCGTGGGTTCAACCACGACCTCCTCATCTTCATTCATCCAAGCAAAAAGTGTTGCCGCTACATGCTCACAATCAGCACCCAGCACACATGAGCAGTGTGACACCAGCTCCTTCTTACTATTAAAACGCAGGTATAACTGATATGCCTCACTCTCACTGCTACTGACAGCCGCTCTTAGCAGGCCATCATCCATCGACAGTTCCACGACTTCACCCTGCTCATAAGATGCTTTCCCGCGCGCGCTAAAAGGCACACTAAGCCACTTCTGAATCTTCTTTTCACTCACCACCGGCCATTCAGCCATGCACTAACTCCTTCAAACAAAAAAAGTTTTTCATACCAATGTTTTCAACCTAATTCCTTCATCCCGATACCGCACAGCATCTTCAAAACGCAGATCAGCGGCAGCTTCCGCCATCAAGCGTTCCAACTCACTAATGCGTTGTATGCGCTGCGCTTGGCTTAATGGCTCTGCTTCTGCCACCTCGGGAATATGGCCATAATCCATTTCATAAACCGAGCCCAGAATATCCTTAATAGCGGATTTAACCGTTTGCGGTGTAATCGCGTGTTTTATATTATAAGCTAATTGTATTTCACGTCGCCGCGCGGTCTCAGCCATCGCCCGCTGCATTGAGTTGGTTAGTTTATCACCATAGAGAATCACATGCCCCTCGACATTGCGTGCCGCTCGCCCGATGGTCTGGGTCAATGAACGTTCAGAACGCAAAAAGCCCTCTTTATCGGCATCAAATATAACAACCAATGCGACTTCTGGTAGATCCAGTCCCTCTCGCAACAGATTAATACCCACAAGCACATCAAACAACCCTAAACGAAGATCACGCAGAATCTCCACCCGCTCAACCGTATCAATATCCGAATGCAGATAACGCACACGCATATCGAGATTATTCAGATACTCGGTCAAATCCTCCGCCATACGCTTGGTCAGGCAGGTTGCTAAAACCCTAAAGCCCTTGGCAATCATCGGCTTGGCAGCTGCAACAAAGTCATCCACCTGAGTGACCGCCGGACGCACCTCTACAGGTGGATCAAGCAGACCCGTTGGCCGGATCACCTGCTCGACAATCTCACCACCACACTGCTCCAATTCATAAGAGCTGGGAGTTGCCGACACATAGATCGCCTGCGGTACGATCGCCTCAAACTCTGCAAACTGTAGCGGTCTATTATCCAAAGCTGACGGCAGACGAAAGCCAAAATCTACCAATGTGGTTTTGCGTGCCCGATCACCCTTAAACATGCCACCAATTTGCGGCACTGTCACATGCGACTCATCCAGCATCACCAGTGCATTATTGGGTAGATAATCAAGCAGTGTCGGTGGCGCTTCACCAGGCAATCGTCCCGTAAGGTGACGGGAGTAATTCTCTACCCCAGTGCAATAACCCAACTCCTGAATCATCTCTAAATCAAACATCGTACGTTGTTCCAAGCGTTGGGCCTCAACTAATTTTTTCTGATCATATAGCTCTGCCAAACGCTCAGCCAACTCATCCCGTATCGCATCCATCGCTTGAAGCATCTTTGCCCGCGGCGTAACAAAATGACTTTTAGGAAAAATGGTATATTTATGCAACGACTCCTTACGTCGGCCCGTCAACGGATCAAAGCGGCAGATCGCATCCACCTCATCACCAAAAAACTCCACGCGAATAGCAAAATCCTCTGCATGTGCCGGAAACAGCTCCAACACATCTCCACGCAAACGAAATGTACCACGATGAAAATCCATATCATTACGTTGGTATTGCAGCTCAACCAGCTTGTTAATCGCCATCCGCTGATCCGTTTCGCGCCCCACTTCTACGTAGAGCAGCATCTCAGAATAGGCTTCCGGACTACCGAGGCCATAGATACACGACACAGATGACACAATAATGACATCCTCTCGTTCCAGCAGCGCTCGGGTGGCCGCATGGCGCATACGATCGATCTGTTCGTTAATGGCCGAATCTTTTTCAATATAGGTATCTGACTGTGGAACGTAAGCTTCTGGCTGATAATAATCATAATACGATACAAAATACTCCACCGCATTATCAGGGAAAAATTGTTTAAACTCGCCATAGAGCTGCGCTGCCAAGGTTTTATTGGGTGCCATAATCAGTGTCGGCTTCTGTGTTTTCTCGATCACACAAGCCATGCTGTAAGTTTTACCAGACCCCGTCACACCCAGCAGCGTCTGATGACGAGCACCATTATCCACACCCTGCACCAATTGTGCGATAGCCTGCGGTTGGTCACCACGGGGCTCAAAATCTCCTGCCAATTCAAAACGCATCGAGCCATACTATCGCGACACTTCATAGTGACCAGCCCCATTTAATTGCTCCGCTTTTTTTGCGATATTAAACCAGCTTCTATCCACCATCCCGCGCATCAGATGTAACAGTATATGAAGCTGGAGGACTCAAATATAAGTTTACCTGATTACCCCATGAAACTCAGCCATCAAACAGACTGCTTATACTCGATGTTCCAGTTTTGTATTGGAAAATCGAAGGACGTACTTGAACTCAGCTAGTTTATTTCAAAACGCAAAAAAACGACATTCATAAAACAGTCAAAAACTTTCCACCACAGAGTCACGAAGGGCACGAAGAAAATCATTATCATAAATAAACATGTTCAATGAACGTTTGTATTCTATCCTCTGTATTTCCTCTGCGTTATCCTGCGCCCGCTGCGGTGAAAAATTTTAAAGCGATGATACCTCACATATAAACACTGGAACATCGAGTTATATAATGCTTTCTTATTGTTATTAGGTACTTACTATGACATCCAGCTGTTATACCTTTAACTTCGTCCCATTGTTAACTGTGAAGTTATTTAGCCACTATAGTGATTCAAGCTTGAAGATATCTTTTTTTGTCATTCCCGTGGAGACGGTAATCCACAATCCGGGGACAGTTTACCTATTAAAAAAAATTAACCGCGTGCGTTGCCACAATATACAACAATAGAAGACCTGATCCCATCCCCTCCAATCAAGCAGAGCGTTTCAGATATGGATTCCCGATTAAACCTTCGGGAATGACGGTCAACTGCAGTAAGGGCCACGGAAAGAATAAATCATCCAATTCTGCTGGTCTATAAGTCCGCATTCTGCGTTGCCACAGAGTTACTACTAAAGGCAGTAGGCTATCGCGCCCATTCAGGGCTTGCTTATGCGCTTGATTTGGCGCCTTGAATCCAACAACTATCCTGCGCATAACCTGTCGAGTAGACCGGGTTCTCTGATTGCTTAGGCTCGTGTTTGTCTTCTCTGTTTGCCGGCTGGTTTCCC
>JAUZRH010000226.1 GCA_030950555.1 Mariprofundus sp.
ATAGAGGTGAAATGACCGTCTGGATGAGTGATGACTCTCGTCACATCCCTTTAAAAATAAAGGTTAAAATTAAATTTGGTCATATCGTTGCTCACCTCACTAAATATTCGAACAGCGCTCCATTAATCACGCGCCCGCCAATAATTAAGGAGCCGTAAAACGTGTCCATGGCAAGTAGCATCGCTGTTGTTATCTCGACCTATAACGCCCCAGATTTCCTGCGCCTAACGCTCGAAGCTTATCGTCAACAGACCGACCTTCACTTCGCCATCTATATCGCTGATGATGGTTCAAGCGCCGCAACAGCTAATTTAATCCATCAGATGCAGCAACAATTTCCCGTGCCCATACACCATATATGGCAAGCTGACCGTGGCTTCCGCAAAGCACGTATACACAACGAAACTTTTCGCCAGATCAAGGAGCCTTATACGCTGTTAACCGATGGCGACTGTATGCCAACACCCAAATTGATTGCAGCCCATCGCAAACAGGCTCAAGCACACTGTTTTTTAAGTGGAAGTCGTATTCTCCTAGCTGAAGCATGGACTCATTCACTATGCCAGCATCAAAAATTCACTACTACACAGTCTGGCTGGTGGTGGCTGCAACAGCGGCTACACAAAAATATCAATCGCCTATTCCCCTTACTGATGCCGTCCAGTCTATCAACAGCGAAGGAAAGCCTGAAAGGTATTCGCGGCTGCCATCTATCGTGTGCCACAAGCGCCTTACTGCGGGTTAATGGCTTTGATGAATCTTTTGTGGGCTGGGGAAGGGAAGATTCCGACCTTACCGCCCGCCTGCTTCATGCAGGCTTTAAGCGTTGCAACCTGCGCGGCACGCCTGTATTACACCTTTGGCACCAAGAATTCTCCCGATCACAATTAGCAGATAACGATACAACACTTAAAACATGCTTGGCAGAACGACGTATTGAAGCTGTTCGCGGCTTAAAGCAGCTCGGGGATATCGATGCATAAAATTTCTGTTTATATTATCGCCTACAATGAACAAGATAAAATCACCGCTGCCATTCAGAGTGTGCAATGGGCCGACGAGGTCATTGTTGCCGACTCCCATAGCACCGACCGCACGGCTGAAGTAGCTACAGCGCTTGGAGCGCATGTCGTACAGATCGATTTTCATGGTTTCGGTAAACTGCGCAATGATGCCATCGCAGCTTGTAGCCATGATTGGATCTTTAGCCTTGATTCGGATGAGCGCTGCACTGCAGGAGCCGCCAAAGAGATTCGCACCATTATCAACGACCCTGCGTCTGCGGATACCTGGTATACGCCTCGCAAAAACTGGTTTATGGGCCGCTGGATCAACTATTGTGGTTGGCATCCGGATTACCGTCAGCCTCAACTTTTCCGCAAACAGGCACTCATCTTTAATGAAGCTGACGAAGTGCATGAGGGCTTTGAAATCCATGGTTCGATTGGCTACATGCAGCAATCAATTTGGCAGATTCCATTCAAAAACCTAGCTCAAATTCAACAAAAGGGCGAACGCTACTCCACCCTTGGCGCCCTAAAACTGGAGCGCAAAGGTGTCACAGCGGGCATGGGCAAAGCGCTGCTGCGCGGATTCTGGGCTTTTTTCCGCATCTATATCCTGAAGCTCGGTTTTCTCGATGGCTGGGCTGGATTTATGATCGCCTTTGGCAACTTTGAAGGCACTTTCTACCGCTATGCCAAACTGTGTGAACAGCAGCGCGGATGGAACAGACCACCTGAGCAGCCATGAAACTGCTCTATATCGTACGCCGCTATGGCCCTGTCGGTGGCATGGAACGCTATGTTTGGGAGTTAAGTCGCGAGCTTTCAGCCATGGGCCATCAGATGACCATTTTATGTGAAGGGCTCGAAACAGCACCAGCACCTGCCAATATCCATATTGTTCAATTGGGTGCTGTTCGACCAAAACCGCGTTGGCTGGCCCATTTGAGATTTTCCAGAAAAGTTTCTGACTGGCTAGCAGCCCACCCCGATTCAGAGAGAATCATTCACAGCCATGAAAGAACAGCAGTTCACCATGTCACCACCTTTCACGGCCCCCCCTTTGCAGCCGTGCGCGACAAGCCCCTATGGAAAAGAATCTCACCCCGCATATATGCGAACCTATGGTTAGAAAAAAGAGAGCTCTATGGCCCCCAGGTCAAAGCTGTCGTGCCTAACTCCGCCTTAATCGCCCGTGCTCTGTTGCACTATTATCCCAAGCTAAGCGCTACTCTGGTTGCACCGGTGGTGCCTGGTGTTTGCCTCAACATCCCCGCAAGAGCTGATCGACCGGTGCCAAGGCAAGGCGGTGTTATCGGATTTATTGGCAAAGAGTGGAAACGTAAAGGGCTTGATATCGCAGTTGCTATCGTGCAAAAACTGCGAGAGCAACGAAGTGAGCTGCGCTTTGTTGTGGTCGGCCCTGAGCCCAAGCAGATTCGCCACCTGTTTAAAGAGTGGCATGGTGGCTATCAACTACTCGGCGAAACAGACAGCACACCGTTATATAGCTCCTTCGATCTGCTTCTCCACCCTGCCCGACAGGAACCCTATGGTATGGTTATCGCTGAAGCGCGCGCCGCCGGCCTGCCAGTCATCATTTCATCAAACTGTGGCATCGCCAATGAGCTCCAGAAGAGCAATGTGTTAAATATCGACGCAGATTTAAACCACTGGGTTGAAGCTTGTCAAAACCTGTTAGGCCAAAAAACAGCCCCGGTAGGCCATAGTTGGCACCATGTAGCAGAACAGCAACTAACTTGTTACCGAAGTGTTTTCAACAACTTGGAAACAAAAGAGCCAGCCGTCAGCCCTTCAACCAGATAGGACCATAACTTGCATACCCGACGCTGCAGATAGACTGGACGCAGATGGTAAGAGAGCGCATTGTAAGCATGAATCTGACCTTCCACCGTGCTTGCATATAACTGCAATTGTGCGGCAGCCGGTTGCACTTCTGCTTTACGAAATAACATATGAATATCCGGCGAAGCCGCACCGGCCAACGTCGACACATGTTCAAAGCCACACTCTTCGGCCAAGGCCTGTAGTGTTTCTGGTGTGAAATTATAGATATGCGCATAGTGAAACATCCGTCCAAACGTCGCAAAGGGACCGGTTACATTTGGGCATTCCACATAAAAAAGACCGCCATCCGCCAGCAACGTATGAATATGGCTCAACGCCCTTCGCGGTGAAGAAAAGTGTTCAATCACATGAATCAACAGAACCAATGTGGGTGTATTGGCATCATTCAGGTCAAACAGATTGGTGTTTTCAATGCGCGTATGAAGGTTCTCTCGGGAGTAACGATTAAAATCATGATTCGGCTCAATACCGCTAGCTGAGTGACCATGGGTTTCAAACACCTTTACCGTACAGCCAATGCCCGCACCAATCTCAAACACCGATTCATCCCCTTTTAAAGAGGGTGCTAATTGGCTATATATGCGTTCGCCATTGTTCCATGCCCGCATAACCCTACGTGGCGATGGTTCACTCTCACCGTGATAGTCTGCTCGGTAGCGGCTAGCATAATACTCCGCAACCTCCTCCTCCGAGGGCACAGGCAGATGCATCACCAAACCACAAGCTCGACATAATCCAGTTTGCAGCGCTTTACCGTGACGATCAAGCTCTGAGATAACAGTAAAATCACTGCCACCACACAGATCACAGTGCATCATTTTTGTATGGGTCGAGGAAGCATTGGAAGGATTCATCATCGAATACTAAGACACTCCTACACTAGTGGCTATCATCAGTATCAGTTTTTTCACAAACGATCTCGCAGCAGCCATTGCAATAAGTGGATATACACAACATTCACTCCGATAATTTGGCTTCCCTTTTAAGGGCCGCGGAAAAAATAAAGTATCCAGGTTATGCGCAGGATAGTTGTTGGATTCAAGGCGCCAAATCAAGCGCATAGCAGGGCTATGTAACTGATTTGGCAACGCAGAATGCGGACTTATAGACCAGCAGAATTGGATGA
>JAUZRH010000227.1 GCA_030950555.1 Mariprofundus sp.
CAGAGACCGCTGTCCTACCATTAGACGATCCCCCAATTAGTATGGCGCGCACTTTAATGTGCATCATTCAGTTCGTCAAACATTAATTTCATGATTTGAAATTTAGCACCTCATCATTCGATTTTCTGATCACCGCCTACCCATGAAATATTATGGTCGAGTAGACCGGGCTCTCTGATTGCTTAGGCTCGTGTTTGTCTTCTCTGTTTGCCGGCTGGTTTTCCTGCCTGCGGCAGGCAGCCCGCAGTTGCCACAATATCCTTGCCATACAATCATTGTCCCCAAGCCCCTCACAGAACCGTGCTTACGCTCAAACGCACACGGCTCCTAACAGTGAATTTCCTCGTTTCCACGCTCCTGCGTGGGAACGCATACTGGTTCAATCACTCTTATCACGTGGCGACTTTAGTCGCGCAGCAACACCAACACTTGCGGGACTAAAGCTAGGCTATCGAAATAGCCCCCTAAATGAAGGCTTAAACAGTCCCCATTTTTTGGCTACAACAATACTCCCCCTCTACATGGTAACGTGATTTAAGCATGACGCCCGTCATTCCCGTGAAGAAAGGAATGACGAGAAAAGACATTTTCAAGATTGAATCACTATAGTTATTCCTGATGATGTACAATACTCAGCTACGTTTGGGTCTATTAATAAGCTGAAGTTTCGGCATCCTTCATTATCCGGTTTACACATTAAGGCTTTCCACTTCATATGAGAAAGTCTTAACCAAATAGTTGATTCCCTCACCCCCAACCCTCTCCCGGAGGGCGAGGGTGCAAGAGCCTCGGCTTGCAAAAATGTGGTGATGTGAACAACAGTGTCTCTTAAGCCCTCGCCCTCAGGAAGAGGGATGAGGTGAGGGAATCAATAAAAAAAGCCCTTGATAATCCGGCTTACGGAAGCTAAATAGGCATCTTCTAGTTATGTAGAGCATCAACCATTTTTCATGACTGGTGAAGGATGCCGAAGTTTCACCGTTTTTTTTCGTAAGCAACGTATAAGAGAAATGGCACAAGTGCTGTTTGGCCCATAGCAGACAAAGACCATGTTAAATACCTTCTTTGTTACTATTGCTTACTTTCTTCTTTTTAAGAACGGTGAAAATTCAACTCAGCAATATGACGCTCTAAAAATATTAGAGACCCCAATAGCTTTGAATTGCCTAGCACTTAGAGCCAATTGCAAAACTATGGGTGGATGAGCGGCTATCCCACTTAGAGTCCATTTTTGAGATGGAATGAGGTGCATGGTGGGTCCATGGAGCAAACAACAGCGCGGAAATGGGCCAAAGTGGGGCCGCCGATCGCCGCTCACGAGTTTTGCAATTGGCTCCTTAGTCTTGCTTTAGAACTTCCAAACCTCATAATCAAACAAGCGAACGATAAGAACGATAAAACAGAAAAATGCGCCGTCTAGTAAGGCCTATGAGCAGAGAAGTCAGCCAAGTCCGCCAATAATTGTTTTACTTCAACATTGGCCTGCTCTGGCAATAAACATTTAGCGCGCTCAGCATAATCCTTCGCCCGCTGCATGGCGTAGTCAACACCACCATTTTCAACTACTTTCGCCCGCACCCATTCACGATCACCTGCCTCATAGCAGCCTCGTTCAGCCACTATTTCCACACGTGCCACCAACGCTTGATCCTGTTGCATGGCATAAATCAGCGGCAAGGTAATCTTCCCTTCCTCTAAGTCATGTCCTACCGGCTTACCTGCATCTTCAGCTGCCGCTAAATAGTCCAAAGCATCATCCATCAACTGAAATGCTACGCCTAGACACATGCCATACGCAGCCATATCCACGACGACACGCTCAGCTTGGCCTGCAACGTGCGCACCAACTTCGGTTGCCGCTTTAAATAACACTGCAGTTTTCCGTTCAATCACTTCCAAACACTCGGCTTCTGTCATCTGCAGGTGGAATGTCCGCGATAATTGCAGCACTTCGCCCTCTGCTAGGGCATTGGTAACATCAGACATAAGCTTGAGCATCGCCATATCACCATCAGCCACCATCATCTGGAATGCGCGTGAAAACAAATAATCACCCACTAAAACACTAGCCTGATTACCCCAAACACCGTTAGCAGAAGGCGCACCACGGCGGTGATCGGATGAATCCACCACATCATCATGCAATAACGAGGCCGTATGTATAAACTCAACCACGACAGACAAAGGAACGTGGCGCTCACCTTGGTAGGCAAAAAGCTTTGCCGTCAATAGCGTCAATAAAGGCCGAAGCCGTTTGCCACCACTATTAACAATATAATGACCTATCGCCGGTATCATCATAATATCCGACTGCAAATTATGATGGATACAGGTATCCACCAGCTGCATATCAGAGCCGCACAGCGCAATGGCGCGTTGGAGAGAAGATTTAATGGAAGCGTTCACAGGTCGTGCATCGTAAGCACGCAACGCTGATCGTCAAGCATGACCATTAAAATAGCTACTGACTGCTGTTTATTATCGTAATTCAAACATCGATTCTCCGCCATCCCTCCTGCGCAAAAGTCACGCGTAAAAATAGCTTCAAATGCGCTTCACTATTCCTCGATGTTCCAGTTTTTAAGTATGTGAGATGTCATCACTTTAAAACATTTCACCACGGAGAAGTAAGCGGCTCTGCCCCACCACGCGATAGATGCAATTAAAAAAAGAAAAACAAGTGGAATAAGGGACGCGGAAAGAATAAATCATCCACGTGCTGGTCTATAAGTCCGCATTCTACGTTGCCACAGAGTTACTACTAAAGACAGTAGGCTATCGCGCCCATTCAGGGCTTGCTTATGCGCTTGATTTGGCGCCTTGAATCCAACTTCTATCCTGCGCATAACCTGGATACTTTATTCTTTCCGTGGCCCTAAGGCATCCTTCATTTTTCGGTTTACACATTAAGGCTTTCCATTAAGATGGAAAAGGCTTCGCCAAATAGTTGATTCATCCGGCTTATGGAAGATCAAGAGACATCTTTCAGCTGTGAGGTAACGTAAAGCGTCAACTATTTTTTATAGTTGGTGAAGG
>JAUZRH010000228.1 GCA_030950555.1 Mariprofundus sp.
AATAAAAATTGTAACTTCGTCATAGAAAAATGTCGGAAATAGCGGCGCGCATGAGAAGGTTTAGGGCCACGGAAAGAATAAAGTATCCAGGTTATGCGCAGGATAGAAGTTTGGATTCAAGGCGCCAAATCAAGCGCATAGCAGGGCTATGTAACTGATTTGGCAACGCAGAATGCGGACTTATAGACCAGCAAAATTGGATGATTTATTCTTTCCGCGGCCCTTAAGAGCCGAATGCTGCACAAAATACAAATAAATCAGTATGCATTACTGCCGGAGCGTGGAAACGATAAATTGGCGTTTCGAGTCTTCTTTCTTGTCTTTCCTTTGCGCTGAATAGTTCTGCATAGTGGCGATAAAATTAGCTACGAGAAGCGATCCAAATGGTATGGCGACTGTTGGTGTGGTTTTTATGTGCGCGTACCCGTTTTTCTTCGACATTGAAGCCTGTTTTTTGCATGCGCTTGGTGAAATCAACGCTACCTACAGCCGACCATACAGTAAGCACGCCGCCTGGTTTTAGTGCATTATAGGCGTTCTGTAATCCGCGCAGGCCGTATAGGAGATGGTTGTCATGACAGGTGAAAGCATCGGGTCCATTATCAACATCGAGCATGATGGCATCAAAGTTATTTTTATGTTCCCGCATGAGCTTGCCAACATCCTGCTCATGTACCTCCACGCGTGGATTGTTGAGGGGGTGGTTGGCCAGAGTACCCAGATACGACCTGTTCCAACGTACAACGGCCGGCATCAACTCAGCAACCATTACTTTTGAACGCTCTCCAGTATGCAGCAGGGCTGCAGCCAGTGTGTAGCCAAGCCCTAAGCCACCTACCAGCATCTGTGTGTTCGATTTGCCGGAAATATGCGCGCAGGCAAAATCAGCCAGTAGATCCTCGGAGTTATGCAGGCGGGAGTTCATTAGCTCTCCCGCCTTGTCCACGCGAATCGAAAATTCATCGCCGCGCTGATAAAGGCGCAGCGTGCTGTCGTGATCGGTGGCCGTATCAAGTAATATATATGGCTTCATGGCTGTTTTCGATCAAGCCGCGTAGGAGTAGGGCGTGCTACAATCACGCGCCCCTGCCTTGTATTAGATTGATACGTGGTCGATATTGCCGCCACCCTCAATAACCTAGATTTGGCGCTAACCAACGTTCTGCTTTTTCAATACTCCAGCCTTTACGATCGGCATAATCCTTCACCTGATCGCGATTGATTTTGCCGACGGTGAAGTAGTGTGCCTCAGGATTGGCAAAATAGAGGCCCGAGACGGCAGCTGTTGGTAGCATGGCAAATGATTCAGTCAGGGACATGCCAATATTGGCCTCGACATCAAGCAGTTTCCAGAGTGTCTCCTTCTCACTATGATCAGGGCAGGCCGGATAGCCGGCGGCCGGACGAATGCCCTGGTACTTTTCGTGGATCACTTCATCAATGGCGAGTGCTTCATCACCGGCATAGCCCCAGTGGGTGGTGCGTAAATCGCGATGTAGCATCTCCGCCAGCGCTTCAGCCAGACGATCAGCCAATACCTTAATCATAATGGCATTATAATCATCGTTATCGGCCTCATACGCTTTGGCGCGCGCTTCAGCACCGAAGATTGCGACAGCAAAAGCACCTAGATGATCGCCTGCTTCAGACGCGACAAAATCGGCCAGAGAGAGGTTGGCGCGGGTATCTTTTTTATCCAACTGCTGACGAATAAAGTGAAAGCGGTTCAGTTCCCTATTCTGCTCTTCATCTTCATAGACAATGATGCTATCACTGTCGGTCGCTCGTGCTGGAAAGAGGCCAAATACGGCCTGTGCATTGAACCACTCTTCAGTAATAGCCGTGTCGAGTAGTTGCTGTGCTTCATTAAAGAGTTTCTGTGCCTCTTTGCCCTTGTGCGGATCGTTGAGAATGCGGGGGTAGGCGCCATTAAGTTCCCAGGCAGAAAAGAACGGGGTCCAATCAATAAATTCACGCAACTTGCTTAGTGAAATATTGCTTAACACTTCAACGCCCAACTGTTTGGGCGCGGCGGCTAAAGTTGTTTTGGTGAGAGCGACGCCATTGGCGCGCGCAGCTTCCAATGATAGCCAGTTAGTCTGCTGCTGACGTCCTAGATAGCGCTCGCGCACCCCCTTGTACTCCTCGCGAGTTTTTTGCACAAAGCTTTCGCGATGGGTTTCTGAGATTAGATTTTGCGCGACACCCACAGCACGCGAGGCATCCTTGACCCACACCAGTGGATGGGCATATTCAGGTTCAATCTTGACGGCGGCATGCGCTTTGGAGGTGGTGGCGCCACCAACCATCATTGGAATGGTAAAGTCCAGACGGGTCATCTCTTTGGCAATATGCACCATCTCATCGAGTGATGGGGTGATTAGGCCGGAGAGACCGATAATATCAACATTGTGTTTTTTCGCTTCATCGAGAATTGTTTTGGCCGGAACCATGACGCCCAGATCAATCACTTCAAAGTTATTACACTGCAGCACTACACCGACGATATTTTTACCAATATCATGGACATCACCCTTAACGGTGGCCATCAGTATCTTGCCGTTGGAGGCGTTGGCGCCAGCGGCTTTACCCGCTTCGATATAGGGCATTAGCCAGGCAACCGATTTTTTCATTACGCGCGCAGATTTGACCACCTGTGGTAGAAACATTTTACCGTCACCAAAGAGATCACCGACGATATTCATGCCGTCCATCAGTGGTCCTTCAATCACTTCAATAGGGGTGGGAAACGCAAGGCGTGCCTCTTCGGTATCGGCCTCGACAAAGGTGTCAATACCCTTAACCAAGGCATGGGCTAAGCGTTCAGCCACGGGTAGTTTGCGCCATTCATCATCGGCTTTTTTCACTTCAATGCCATCGCCACGGTAGTTCTCGGCAATATCTAAAAGTCGCTCGGTGCTATCTTGGCGACGATTAAGCACCACATCTTCAACACGCTCGCGTAGTTCTTCAGCCAGATCATCATAAACGGCCAGCTGACCGGCATTGACGATACCCATATCCATGCCCTGCTTAATGGTGTGGTAGAGAAAGACGGAGTGAATGGCTTCACGCACTGGATTGTTGCCACGGAAAGAGAAGGAAACATTGGAAACACCACCGGAGATCATCGCATGTGGTAGATTCTTTTTGATCCAGCCGGTCGCCTCAATAAAATCAACCGCGTAGTTATTATGTTCATCAATGCCGGTAGCAATGGCAAAGATATTGGGATCAAAAATAATATCTTCGGGCGGAAAGTCGCATATTTCAGTCAGTACCTTGTAAGAGCGTGCACATATCTCTGTTTTGCGCTGATAGGTGTCAGCCTGTCCCTGTTCATCAAAGGCCATGACTACCGCTGCCGCACCATAACGACGCAGTAGCCGGGCATGGTGAATAAACAGCTCTTCACCCTCTTTCATTGAGATGGAGTTGACGATCCCTTTGCCTTGAATGCATTTCAAGCCCGCTTCAATAATCGACCATTTGGAGGAGTCTATCATGATAGGAACACGTGAAATGTCCGGCTCGGAGGCGATCAGATTGAGGAAGGTGACCATTGCCTTTTCGCCATCGAGCATCGCTTCATCCATATTGATGTCGATAATTTGAGCGCCATTCTCCACCTGTTCGCGGCAGATATTGAGCGCGGTATTGTAGTCGCCAGCCAAAATTAATCGTTTAAAGACGGCGGAGCCGGTGACATTGGCGCGCTCACCGACATTCACAAAGAGTGAGTCATTATTGATCTGTAACGGCTCCAATCCGGAGAGCCGGCAAACGACCGGTTGATTGGCAGCAGGGCGGGGCGCAATACCTGCCACCGCTTCACTCATCGCACGGATATGAGCTGGTCCCGTACCACAGCAACCGCCAATAATATTAAGAAAGCCCGATTCAGCCCACTCCTTGATTTCGGCCGCCATATCTTCCGGCGTCTCATCATAACCGCCAAAGGCGTTAGGCAGGCCAGCGTTGGGGTGGGCATTGATGCCACAGCTGACGGTGTTGGAGAGTTCTTCAATATATTGACGCAATTCACCTGCACCAAGGGCGCAATTCAGACCGATTGAGATCGGCTTGGCGTGGGCTAGCGAATGGTAGAAAGCGGTGGCGGTCTGGCCGGAGAGCGTGCGACCTGAGGCATCGGTAATAGTACCGGAGATCATGATCGGCAGCTCCTGACCACTCTCTTCAAAATAACTCTGCACAGCAAAGATGGCTGCCTTGGCATTGAGTGTGTCGAAGATGGTTTCAATTAGGAGAATATCGGCGCCACCATCAATCAAGCCGCGTGTGGCAACTTTATAGGTGGCAACTAACGCATCAAAGGTGACATTGCGAAAACCCGGATCATTGACGTCCGGTGATATCGAGCAGGTGCGTGAGGTGGGACCCAGAATACCGGCCACAAAGCGGGGCTTATCTGCACTGGATGCAGCATCGGCAGCCCGGCGAGCAAGTGCTGCACCAGCGACATTTAACTCATAAACCAACGCCTCCATATGGTAATCGGCCATGGAGGGGGCGTTGGAGTTGAAGGTGTTTGTCTCAAGAATATCGGCACCGGCCTCCAGATAAGCCTGATGAATACCCTCAATAATATGCGGTTGAGTCAAGCTGAGTAGGTCATTGTTGCCTTTTAGCTCACTATGCCAATCGGCAAAACGCTCACCTCGATAGTCCGCTTCTGCGAATTGGTGACGCTGAATCATGGTGCCCATAGCGCCATCAAGAATCAGGATCTGTCTGTTTAGTTGCTGTTGGAGTAATTCAGTACGTGTCATGGCACCAATGCTACCATGAGAAGGGAATCTGAGAAACAGCGTTGAGTGGCACGCTGTTGATCGCGTCATTATTGGTAGCGTTTTCACAGCTTAGAACGCCTTATTTTCAATACCTGGGGGTGGGACTTTAGTCTCGTAGACTCGGCGTTCTCACGCTCCTGCGTGGGAACGCATGCTGCTTCAATCACTCTTATCACGTGGCGACTTTAGTCGCGCAGCAGCATCAACACTTGCTGTGCTAAAGCGAGGCTGTCGAAATAGCTCCTACCTGAGGGATGCCGATATTTATCTATTTATTACAGAGCCAATTGCAAAACTCTGGGTGGATGAGCGGCAATCCCACTTTGAGTCCATTTTTGAGGTGGAATGAGGTGCATGGTGGTTCCATGGAGCAAACAACAGCGCGGGTTGGGCCAAAGTGGGGCCGCCGATCGCCGCTC
>JAUZRH010000229.1 GCA_030950555.1 Mariprofundus sp.
TGGGTGGATGAGCGGCAATCCCACTTTGAGTCCATTTTTGAGGTGGAATGAGGTGCATGGTGGTTCCATGGAGCAAACAACAGCGCGGGTTGGGCCAAAGTGGGGCCGCCGATCGCCGCTCACGAGTTTTGCAATTGGCTCACAAATAAACATGTTCAAAAATAGATTTTACTCTACTTCACACGGTATCCCGTGATTTTGGTGCTTTAAGCGCAGCTCTGGCTGCATAACTCTAGGCTTGGGAGCGGCTGGCTGTATGAGACGCTCTTGGAGAGATAGGCACACGTTCCCGATCTCAATGGTTTGGGGTGGGACTTTAATCCCGCAAGACTTTGCTATTGCTGCGCGACTAAAGTCGCCACATGATAAGAGTGATTGAACCAGTATGCGTTCCCACGCAGGAGCGCGGGAACGCGAAATTGCCATCCCTACCTGACTTCAACAAAACTTTATGTAAGATTTAGCCGCTGAACATGACAAAGTCTGTAAGCGTTGCGCAAAAGAGGCTCTAAGCGTGTTCAATTACATATTCTGCCACAAAAATCGTCACTAGAACCACCCGCTACACCCCTGTATACGGAGAGAGTCATGACCAAGAAAATAGTTCAATGGATATTTGCGAGCCTGTTATTATTGCTATGGCTACCAGCTCAAGCGACTGAATTGGCGTGGATCGATGCAAAAGGCGCCACCCATTCGCTCAAAGAGTATGCTGGAAAACCTCTGCTGGTGCATTTTTGGGCATCATGGTGTGGTCCTTGTCGAAAAGAGATGCCCGAACTAACAGCTTGGCTCAAAAGACACCCAACAGTCACCCTCATTCCAATCTCACTGGATCAAACATTAAACGATGCACAGACATTTCTAAACGACAACCATTTTGATCTGCCCGCTCAATTAACTGACTCCTCACAGGCCATGGCAATGGGGGCCAGAGGTTTACCAACAACCCTTGCCATTGCTGCTGATGGCAATATCACAGCCAGACAAATTGGCATGCTACCCTGGCAGGAAAAAGCATTTTCCGACAACCTACTAGCAATACTCCAACCCTCGCCTATCCCGTGAGCAAAGCTTTTCCCTTCACAGTTGGGCATAATAGACGCATGATTCGGCTCATCTTAGTCACCATATAATCCGGAGGTGCCATGCGCACACTGCTTTTTATATTATCGTTCCTGTTGGTCTCGCCGGCCAGCGCCCATGACAGTCACATCAAGGCGGATCTGTCATCTATTCGCACGCATGTAGCCGAAGTGCTGCGTAATTCAGCTGTGGATGCCGTCAATCCCACACCTATATCCGGCCTTTTTGAAGTACAGAGTGGGCGCAATATCTTTTACTCAGATGCCGATGGTAGCCACTTAATCGTTGGCGCCCATATTATTGATAGCATCGCTAAAAAAGACCTAACGAAAGCACGTCAAGAGCAGCTAAACAGGGTAGACTGGAAACTCTTACCCCTTGATAAGGCTGTCATCTCCGGTGATAAAAAAGCTAGCTTAAAAGTAGCTATTTTCACTGACCCAGAGTGCCCCTACTGCCGTAAATTTGAGGTCGAGTTAGCCAAGCTCAAAGGTGTGAAAATCTACAACTTCCTCTATCCACTTAGTTTTCACAAACATGCCAAGCGCTGGTCTACAGCCATCTGGTGCGCAAAG
Source organism: Mariprofundus sp. (assembly GCA_030950555.1). Classification (GTDB taxonomy): domain Bacteria; phylum Pseudomonadota; class Zetaproteobacteria; order Mariprofundales; family Mariprofundaceae; genus Mariprofundus. The sequence goes on from JAUZRH010000229.1 coordinate 1,662, forward strand.
GAGCGCCACAAGATGATGGTTGATATTATGGTCAACAATAGCGATCCTGCTGCAGGAAGCTGCGACACACCGCTCGCTGAGATAGAAACGTTAGGTAAAAAACTAGGTATCAGTGGTACGCCAACGCTAATTTCTGGCGATGGTCGCCTCTCAGCTGGCGGTAAAAGTGTCGCTGAACTAAAAGCTTGGCTGCAAGAATCTAAGCCTGACAAGTAGGCAGCTTTGCCATTGTGAATAAAATAATTTTTAATAAGGATCTATTCTACTATGCGTAAAGACCGTCTTGCCGATGAACTCCGCCCCATTACAATTGATACCACATTCAGTAGTTATGCCGAAGGATCAGCACTGATTTCAATCGGTGATACCTGTCTGCTGTGTACGGTTAGCATTGAAGAGAGACAACCTGGCTTTCGGCGTAACAGTCAAACGGGATGGATCACGGCTGAATTCAGCATGCTACCGCGAGCCACCCATACGCGTGGGGGACGGGAAGCCGTACGTGGTAAACAGAATGGACGGACTATCGAGATCCAGCGTCTGATTGGTCGCTCACTCAGAGCCGTTCTTGATCTGAAAGCTTTGGGACCCCGTACTATTACGCTCGATTGCGACGTCCTGCAGGCCAATGGCAGCACTCGCGCCGCAGCAATTACTGGAGCATGGGTTGCACTGCGCCTTGCACTCAATAAACTACTCGATAAGGGAACGCTCTCAATAGATCCCATGATTGGACAGGTAGCAGCCGTCAGTTGTGGCTTTGTTAATGGTGAACCGCTACTAGATATGGATTATTCTGAAGACAGTCAGGCTGCCATGGATGCGAACTTTATTATGACAAAGGATGGCAGCGTGGTTGAAATTCAGGCCACCGCCGAAGATGTGCCGCTGCCATGGGAAAAGTTTATGGAACTGAAAAAGCTAGCCGATAAAGGCATTGCAGAACTAGTCAAAATACAATTAGCGGCCATTGAAGATTAATAGCAGACAACGCAGCGGTTTAAACCTTTGACTTCCACCACGCCTATCAGCCCTGCTGATTCATCCGAACGCTCTTTCGGTAACGACAGGAGACGCAGCAAGCGCCCTTCTGCCCAAGATCGCCGACGGCAACACATGAAGGTCGTGGTGGCCTGTAACAATTCTAACAAACGCAAAGAGATCGCTGCGATCCTCGGCCTGCTCGGCATTGATGTTATTGCACTTGAAGCAACCATTCATATAAAAATTGCTAATGACGCCGACAGCTATGCCGGTAACGCACAAATCACCGCCGAAACATTTGCCAACGCCTATGACCTACCATCGCTGGCCGATTATTCAGTACTTTCAGTGGATGCACTTGATGGCGCGCCCGGCTTCTACTCTAGCGACTATGCCGGTGATGACTGCAACGATGTTGAAAACAACCTTAAAATCCTACGTGAAATGGAGGGCGTTGAAAATCGTCTAGCCCATTACACGAGTGCGATTCATTTAGCCTTTCCGGATAACCGCGCTGCAATCACCGCAGGTGGCGAAGTAAGCGGTCAAATCACAGATAAACTATCCGGTGTATCAGGGGTCAGCTACGATCCTATTTTCCTTTCCAACGAGTTAGGAAAGGTATTTTCCGAAGCCAGCTTAGAAGAAAAAAGCCAGCACTCTCACCACGGTATTGCCTTGCGCACCGTGGCTGAAAAATTAAAAAACTCCAATCATATTGACCCAGCAGTCATTCACACCTCAGTCGCTGCACCTGCTACTGATCGAAGGAAAAGACAGGTAAAAGTGGTTATTGCCAGTGAAAACCAGCAAAAACGAAAAGAGATTGCCGCTATGCTGGGCATCCTTGGCATTGAAGTCGTCCCGACCCAGAGCGCTATTCCTGTTGGCATCATAGAGGGCGGCAATAGCTTTGCTGAACGCGCTTGCCATAAAGCTGAAGCCTATGCCAAAGCTTATACGCTGCCCGCATTAGCCGATGATTCAGGACTCTGTGTCGATGCCTTACAGAGCGCACCGGGCATCAACTCCAGTGACTATGCTGATAATCAAGGCGATGACAAGGCCAATAATGATAAGTTACTACGCGAACTAAGTGGCAAGAGTAATCGTCATGCCCATTTCAACTGCGCTATTCACTTAGCCTTTCCTGACAGTAGACCTGCTATTACTGCTGAAGCTTATGTGGAAGGTCAAATATTAACAGAACCTATTGGTAGCTCCGGCTTTGGTTATGACCCCCTCTTCTACTCCCCGTCACTGGGGAAAACATTTGCGGAAGCAACCGCTGAAGAAAAAGCAAGCGTATCACATACCAGCGCAGCGCTGCTCGCACTTTCCGAAGAGCTACAAAAATCCATTCTAAAACCCTCTTCACCCCCTCCACCTGAGCCGGCTGTGGTTCAAGCCCCAGCAGCTCCAGCACTCACAACCGATGCACTGCCGGCAGCAGCCCCCACCACCACAGCTCTGATAGAACCACCCCAAGCACCCGTTAGCAAGCCTATTGATGATCAGATCAATGCTGACATTAAATCTATCTGCACCCAAGCCTCCATTGTGCTGCGTAATGCGCAAGTAGATGCTGTACGTCCCGCCCCCTTCCCCGGTCTATTTGAAGTACAGAGCGGCAAGAACATTGTTTACTCCGATGCTCATGGTACAAACTTCCTTATCAATGGTCATATTATCGATGCTATCGCAAAAAAAGATCTAACCAAAGAGCGCCTGCATGAGTTGAATATTTTTTCTGAACTATTAACAACACCTGCAGCAGAAACAAATAGCCGCAGCAGTGCCAACATGGAATCCATACGCAAACAAGCAGCGCTGGTATTACCTGATCCAAAGATTGATCTTATTCGACCAACCCCCATCCCTGGCCTATTTGAAGTACAGAGCGGCAACACCATTGCCTATTGTGACAAAGATGGTCACCACTTCGTCATGGGGGCGCATATCATTGACACTGTGGCAAAAAAGGATCTAACCAAGGATCGTCAAGCAGAGTTAAATGTCTTATCGTGCTTAACGGTTGCACCGGCGGTCGCTAAGCTGCCCTCTACCACGCCTAACACTCAAGCCATTCGCTGCAGTGCCTCCATTGTACTACGCAATGCTGCGATTGATGCCATCAATGCGACGGTTGTTCCAGGCCTCTTTGAAATACAGAGCGGAAAAAACATTGCCTACTCAGATGCCGATGGCAACTATTTCATCATTAATGCTCACCTTATTGATGCCAAAGCAAAAAAAGATCTGACTCAGGCCCATCAAGAAACGCTTAACCGAGTTAAATGGAATGAACTACCACTGGAGAAAGCCATTGTTTCAGGCTCAGGAGCGCTAAAATTAGCTGTTTTTACAGATCCTGGCTGCCCCTACTCCAGAAAGTTTGAGCAGCAGCTAAGCAAACTTAAAGGGGTTAAAATTTATCATTTCCTCTACCCTCTCAATGTACATAAAGATGCCAAACGCTGGGCCAATGCCATCTGGTGTGCTGAAGATCGCCACAAGATGTTGACTGATATCATGATCGATGGCGCGGACCCTGCTGCAAGCACGGGCTTCACCCCCATTGAAGATATTCAGGCTCTGGGTAAAAAGCTCGGCATTAGAGGCACGCCAAGCTTAATTTCCGGTGATGGACGACTCTCTCCGGGAGGAAAAAGTATTGCGGATCTGAAGGCATGGCTTAAACTCGAAACTGGAAAAGTATGAGGTCAAGCTCTAGTAACCCGCAGCAACCCTATTGCCATGCTAGAGATAGAAGACAAAAAAAGTTAAAAGTGGTCGTTGCCTGTAACGATCCGGACAAACGCAAGGAGATCGCCGTCATTCTCATGGCCCTTGGTATTGAGGTGGTGGCGATAGAATCAACGATCTTTATTGATGTTCCGAAAGATGCTGACAACTTTAAAGATAATGCGCTCAAAATAGCCCAAGAGTTCTCCAATGCCTATGGACTACCCGCTCTGGCGACCGAATCGGGCCTATGCGTCGATGCACTCAAGGGTGCTCCAGGCATTTTCTCCCGCAGCTACGCCGGCGATGACTGTAATGATATTGACAATAATGAGAAATTACTCACGCAAATGCATGGCATACAGAATCGCAGTGCCCACTACAGCTGTGCTATCTGTCTGATATTCTCCGATCAACGCGCACCCATTATGGCAGAAGCTCAAGTAGATGGTGTGATATCAAACCATCCTGTTGGCACACAAGGCTTTGCTTACGACTCGTTATTCTACGCTCATGAATTGGGCAAAACATTTGCCGAAGTCACTGCTGAGGAGAAGGCCAAGGTATCTCACCATGGCAAAGCTTTACGCACACTGGTAGAAAAACTGAAAGCAGGCCAATATATTACTCCCAATGCAAACAATACTCCTTGGCGTGATCCTAGCAAAGATCGCAGAAAACGATCTTTAAAAGTGGTGATCGGCTGCAACAAGCAAAGCAAACGCAAAGAGATTGCCGCTATTTTGGAAACATTTCATATTGAAGTCATTGCTCCAGATGCAACGATCTGTGTGGGTTTCACTCGCAACGCTGACAGTTTTGCCGATAATGCACGCATCACGGCGGAAGCTTTTGCCAAAGCCTACGGCGCACCCGCGCTAGGATTTGCTTCGGGACTCTCAATCAAAACAGAATATAGTGAACTTACTCATGATACCAGCGGCTATGATGTCGATGATTATATCACAGCGTTATGTCAGCAACTAGCAAACGTTGATAGCTGCCAAGCCACGCTTAGCTGCGCTGTCCATCTAGCCTTCCCTAGTGGCCGCACCCCTTTCACCTCAGAAGTGCATCTCGATGGAGAGATGCTAAAAATATCTTCCACCAACAGCGTTGGCTATACACCGCGCTTTGACTCAGTAAAAATAGACCCGTCACTTACTGCCGTTAGCCCTGCAAGAACAACAGCGACCCACTACCTCATGGCTTTGCGTGCACTAGCCGAACAGCTAGGCAATATACCTGCCATCACAGACGCACCCGTTGCCACCATTGATGGTGACGCATCTGAATTCCTTCTTGCATCATTAAAAATGACCGACCAGAGCAATATTAGTGCGGACACTGCGGCCATCCAAAATCAGGCAGCACTACTTTTTCACAAAGCGCCCGTCCAAGCCGTTCGCCCCTCCCCCTTCAACTGTTTAGTAGAATTGCAAAGTGGCCGGCATATATTTTATGCCGACATTAAGGGCGACTACTTTGTGATTCATGGTCACATTATCGAGGCTAAAACAAAAAAAGATTTAACCAAGGCTCATCAGAAAAAGCTGAAAGATTTACCATTCCCTCTCGCTCCCCCAGCTTTGGCACTACAGGGTCACACGACCGCGGATTTCAAAGCCATTCAGGCCAATGCTTCGGCTACTCTGCGCCAGCCCAGCATCGAGGCCATTGCTCCCACCCCTATTGCCGGACTTTTCGAGTTTCTATGTGGTAGGACCATCATCTATACTGATAGCGATGGAAGCCACTTTCTTATTGGTGCTAATATTATAGAGTCCTCGTCCAAAAAAAATCTGACTTTAACACGATATAAAGCGTTAAAAAGGATTGATTGGCACCAGTTACCCTTAGCTAAAGCGGTAATCTCTGGCGACCCAAATGGGCAACTGCAACTGGCTGTTTTCACTTCCCCAGAATGCCCTTTCAGTCGCAAGTTTGCATTGGAACTTGAAAAATTAGAAGGGGTGAAAATTTACCATTTTCTCTATCCACTAAGCTTTCATAAAAATGCCAAGCGCTGGGCCAAGGCCATCTGGCAAGCCAAAGATCGCTATAAAATGATGACTGATATCATGATCGATGGAGCTGACCCCATGGCAACGACGGAGCCCACGCCTATTGATGATATTCAGGTACTGGCTAAAAAGCTTGGCATCCGAGGAACCCCAACCCTGATCTCTGCTGATGGACGCCTCTCTCCCGGTGGAAAAAGCGCCTTAGATTTAAAGGCATGGCTGCTATAGTGATTCGAGTATGGGTTGTACGTCATTCCCGACCTGATCGGGAATCTATTTGGTGAAGAATGTGATTGATCACAATAGATTCTCGCCCCACGCCTTCGCGGGGGCAGGCTCTTCGTGAGAATGACGGATGCCATACTTGAATCACGGATAGATACTACCAGATGACCGATGCAGACGTAACGATACATATTCAACAGGATCAAGGCGGACTCACTTGATTTACGATGGGAGATAAAAAAATGAAAATAGTCGTTGCCACTAATAACAAAAAAAAACGTCACGAACTTGCTGCTATCCTGCAAAGCTGTGGTATTGAGTTAGTGCCCGCTGCAGATACCCTGCATATTGAGGTGCTTGAAGATGGCACTAGCTTTGCTGAAAATGCAGGTAAAAAAGCAGCAGCCTTCGCGAAACTTAATATGCTACCGGCACTGGCTGATGACTCAGGCCTCTGTGTTGATGCCCTGAACGGGGCACCCGGAGTTCACTCTGCCCGTTATGCTGGCGAAGAAGGCAATGATGAAGCGAACAACCGTAAGTTATTGCACCAGCTAGAGGGCATAGAGCAGCGCTCGGCCCACTTTATCTGCGCCATTCACCTCGCATTCCCTGATGATCGTCCCTCCATCACAGCTGAGGGGTGTGTTCAAGGAGTGATACAAAAGCTGCCATCAGGAAACACTGGCTTTGGCTATGACCCTCTCTTCTACTCAAGCGAATTAGGTAAGCTATTCGCCGAGGCCAGCAGTGAAGAAAAAGCTTCTATCTCACATCGCGGTCGAGCTTTGAGAGCGCTGGTCTGCCAACTAGAAACAGCAAAGCCTTCCTCATGACCCATAAAACAGAGCCATAAAAGCGCCGAAAAATCCACCGGCGAAGGCCCACAACTAAAGATTAGTTCAACAATAATGTTGCTATAGCGATTCAATCCTGGAAATTTTTTCTCGTCATTCCCAATCAGGCTGGGAATGACGGATGCCATACTTAAGGGCCGCGGAAATAATAAAACATCCAATTCTACTGGTCTATAAGCTCGCCTTCTACGTTGCAGAAACAGTTACATAGGCCCAGCTATGCGCCTGTTTCTGCGCCTTGAATCCAAACTTCTATCCTGCGCACCTTTT
>JAUZRH010000023.1 GCA_030950555.1 Mariprofundus sp.
GTAGGCTATCGCGCCCCTTCAGGGCTTGCTTATGCGCTTGATTTGGCGCCTTGAATCCAAACTTTTATCCTGCGCATAATCTGGATACTTTATTCTTTCCGTGGCCCTAAGGCTTTTCTTAGGACGGAAAAGGCTTCGCCAAATAGTTGATTCCCTCACCCCAACCCTCTCCCTCCGGGAGAGGGTTGGGGTGAGGGAATCAATAAAAAACGCCCATGATTCATCTGGCTTACGGAAGATGACATGATATCTTTCAGCTGTGAGCTTACGTAAAGCGTTAACAATTTTTTATATTTGGTGAAGGGTGTCTATTTATGATTTGATTATCCTCGTGCCCTTCGTGACTCTGTGGTGGAAAGCCTTTGACTGTTATATGGATGGCGTTAAGAGTCGAAGCTGTGGTTTTATTTGCGTTTTGAATATAAACTAGCTGAGTTCAAGTACGTCCTTCGATTTTTCACTACAAAATTGGAACATCGAGTATATAACATCTCGTGCACGTCTGATATCAATGGTTTGGGGGTGGATCTCGTATCGCGCACCTCCGCCATGGCGTAAGCTGTTGTAAGCAATGAATAGCTCAACCACGCTTGCAGTTAACTGTCATTCATAGAGATTATGGCCATGGTTGATTCAGTGGTCAGTGCAAAAAATTTACACAAAGCTTTCGCTGAGCGTGAAGTGGTCTGCGGCGTGAATTTTGAAATTCGTGCGGGCATCTGCTTTGGCATTCTGGGACCCAATGGGGCAGGAAAAACAACCTTGATCCGCATGTTGCTGGGGCTATCTCCACTGACTTCAGGTAAATACACATTATTCGGCCAACCTGTTTCGGATGCTTCCATTCATCACCGTGTTGGCGTGGTACCACAACAGGATAATCTCGACCCTGATTTTTCCGTACGACTTAACCTGCAACTCTATGCTGGTTATTTTGGCATTTCTGCCAGTCATGCCAAACCGCGGATCGATGCACTGCTGGACTTTTCTTCACTGAGCAATAGAGGCGATGATCAGGTTGCTACCCTTTCTGGTGGCATGCGGCGCCGTTTGATGGTCGCTCGCGCACTTATTAACAATCCCGACCTGATTGTACTCGATGAACCAAGTACGGGCCTTGATCCCCAAGCACGCCATTTAATCTGGCAGCGACTACGCTCCCTCAAAGCACAGGGAAAAACACTCATTCTCACCACGCACTATATGGAGGAGGCGGAGGAGTTGTGTGATGAGTTGATGGTACTCGACCACGGACAAATTCTAACACGTGGCACACCGCGAGGATTGATTAGCGCACATCTAGAACCGGAGGTAGTAGCCGTCCGCGGCCTATCCAACCTGCGGGATGCAGATGCACTTTGTCAGGGACTGAAAGTTCGTCGTGATCATGTCGGTGATACATGGTTTTTCTATTCGCAAGATGCCAAACCACTAGTTGCGCGCTGCAGCGCTCGCAGTGATCTCACTTTTATTCACCGCCCAGCCTCACTCGAAGATCTCTTCCTGAAACTGACTGGTCGCGACATGCGAGAGGAGTCATGAGTCGCTTTCAACTCATCCCCTCACATGTAATGGCGGTCTGGCGACGCAACTTTATGGTCTGGAAAAAGTTGGCTGCGGCCTCCATGCTCGGCAACTTTGGTGATCCGTTCCTCTATCTACTTGGATTGGGTTATGGCCTAGGTGTTTATATTGGTGAGATGAATCAGATTCCCTACATGGCCTTTTTGGCCAGTGGCATCCTCTGTTCCAGTGCTATGAATACCGCCACATTTGAAAGTCTCTACGCAGCCTTTACACGCATGTATCAGCAGGGCACTTGGGAATCCATTCTTGCCACACCTGTTCGCATCCAGGAGATCATTGCTGGCGAACAGCTCTGGGCTGCCACAAAAAGCCTAATCAGTGGCACGGCTATCTTTATCGTCGCCGCTTTTTTAGGTGGTATCCAACAGTGGGAGACCGCTTTTTTAGCACTGCCAGTGATCTTTCTGACCGGTCTCGCCTTCTCCGGCCCAGCGCTGGCCATCTGTGCTATCTCCCCGAGTTATGACTTTTTCCTCTATTATTTTACTCTGGCAGTCACACCCATGTTTCTCTTTTGTGGTGTTTTCTATCCGATCGACACCCTCCCCTCAGCTGTTCAAATCATGGCTCAAGCACTACCCCTAACGCATGCCGTGGCACTGATTCGCCCACTTCTCACCGAGATGCCACTGACCCATCCTTTGCTTCACCTAGGTGTGCTTGCACTCTATGCCATCGTAGGCTTCGCACTCGCCTCACACTTAGCCGCTCGTCGCCTACTGCGCTAACCGATAACAAACTGATTCCCCTGCAGCACAACGATCTAAATATCGCGGGTACTGCTTCAATCGCGCAGCAACACCAACACTTGCGAGGCTAAAGCTATAGTGATTCAAGTTTGATAAGTACCTTTTCTCGTCATTCCCGCGAAGGCGTGGGCCGGGAATCTATCCTCGTTCCCACGCTCCTGCGTGCGAACGCATACTTCTTTTAGAATCAAGCAGTGCGTTTATATTGATATGGATTCCCGACTTAGGGCCACGGAAAAAATAAAGTATCCAGGTTATGCGCAGGATAGTTGTTGGATTCAAGGCGCCAAATCAAGCGCATAAGCAAGCCCTGAATGGGCGCGATAGCCTACTGCCTTTAGTCGTAACTCTTTGGCAACGCAGAAGGCGGACTTATAGACCAGCACGTGGATGATTTATTCTTTCCGCGGCCCTTACTTCTGAAATGCAAAAAGCAAGGCCGAGCACCGTCATCACTCTTGGTGAAGTTATTTTACCCATCTCTCTTAGCCCACGGTAAAACGCGAGCAGGCAATCGTTCTAGCATCTTCCAATGAATAGACATGGGCTTTGAACCGTAATGTTTCACATAGCTCAAGGGTCCGGCGAACAGATAGGGCGACGTTAACCCATTGATGGATTTTTTCCGATTTCGAATAAAAAGCATCGGCGTATAGCCCATCTGTTCGTGCTCAATATAACGCCGCCCAGTTTTGGTTTCGTCACTTGTGGATGACTGGCTCTGCCAGTGAAACAGGCGATCAGAAATGGCATAGTCTTCGTACATCGTAGTGGGTGAAAAATCTGATTCCGCCTTATTAATGTCTGCAAAAAAGAGATCCAATCGGCGATTAGGTAGATGGAGAACACCCTCACGTGACATACGGGAATCTTCAAAAGAGCCCTCGTCAAGAGCCAACAGAATCTGTTCTCTCGTATACGACGCATGTAAAATTAGTGGCCCCGTTTTATCAGGAATTCTTTTTGCGAGCATTGGTGTTCGGTGTTTAAGAAGCCACTCCAGCAACTCACTTAAATCATGTTTTAGTCCGGCTTTTGAAGCCAAGAAAGTATGAACATCATTTAAGCTGCCACTATCGGGACGTGCCTTTCCCCATAGGAGGCAATGGATCAGAGAGCGAGTCAGAGGCTCATCGCTATGACCTGTTTCAAATAGTTTTTTCGCATCGGCGATTAAACAAGTGTCGTCCATTTGGGAGAGTCGGCGGAAGCCATCCTTTAACTTACCCGAAAACTGAACAACGTCCCCATCCAGATCTTTCTTATCTGCCTTAGCGAGCAAAACACTGGGCAGCCCTCGACGGTACAACTCCTCGGGCGTATCCATATTAAGGTGGTCGAGAATCTGCTGGAGCTTTAAGCCCTCCGGCTGCATCCGTTGCAACTCTCTAAGCTCATTCGTTAAACGCAGCCCACGTAGTGCCGCTGTTGAATCAGTGATATTTTTTAGGACATGCTCTTTTGCCTGCCGCTCTAAGTGAATAATGCAGCCGGTAGGAATAAAGGGCATATCATTCTCGATCTGCTTCTGAGTATGCAACTCGGGCCGGCTACTTAAGGCTTGAAACCGTTTTGCATAACGAAATTGCCGATTTTGTGGTGCGATAAAATCCAACACAGTTAAATGGGGCTTATCATTGTTGAGGCGCAACCCACGCCCGAGCTGTTGTAGAAAGAGAGTAAGGCTTTCTGTCGGACGCAAAAACAGCACGGTATCAACACAAGGAATATCCACCCCTTCATTGTATAGATCGACGCTAAAAATAAAGCGTATCTCACGCTGCTCTAACTTCCTTTGAGCTTGTAAGCGCTCTTCACGCGGTGATTGTGCACTTAGTGCCATAGAGGGATAGCCATGATCATTGCAGTAATTGGCCATAAACGCTGCATGTTGAACACTAATACAGAAACCTAGTCCACGAACGGCGTTTAAATCGGGTAGATAACGATCGGCTTGGCCAATCACCCAGTGGGCGCGCGCAAGATTATGGCCGATCTGTTTATCCAGTTCGCCTCTATCATAGCCACCCCGCCGCCATGCCAGCGCAGAGAAATCTAAGCCATCCAGATCAGGAATGCCGTAGTAGTGGAATGGACAGAGAAGCGCCCGCTCAATCGCCTCGGGTAGTCTGATTTCATGCGTAAATACACCACCAAAATCATCACGTATATCACCGCCATCACTTCTTTCTGGCGTAGCTGTCAGCCCAAGCAGTGCTTTCGGTTGAATATGTGAGATTAAAGCTTGATAGGAGGCAGCAGTTGCATGGTGCGCTTCATCTAAAACCACATAGTCAAAATAGTCAGGGGGAAATCGTGAGAAATCTTTACTGTTCCAACTTTGAACCGTGCAAAAGAGATGATTAAATTGGTTTGGTTGAGAGTAACCAGAAACCAACTCTCCGAAACTACCATCACGCAATACATGCCTGAAACTGGCTCGGGCTTGTTTTAGAATCTCTTCACGGTGGGCCAGAAAGAGCAGACGCGGCCTTGCATGATGTTCAGCACAGAATGCCTTATAATCAAAAGCAGCAACCATCGTCTTGCCAGTACCAGTGGCAGCAATAACCAGATGCTTCAGCTTTCCAGCCACCCTCTCTGCGATAATATCTTCCAAAATGGCCTTCTGATATCCATAAGGGTTCAAATCAAAGAAAGTTGAAATCTCAGCACCATCACCATTGCTCTGCTCGTTAGCCAAAGCCTGTCGTAACTCAGGCAGGTTTACTGCCTTGCACTCGCTAAACTCTGTATCATCTTCCCAGTGCGATTCAAAAGTAGCAATGGCATGCTGCCACAGGTGTTCTGTCTCATATTGACTGACCTTCACAGTCCATTCGAGCCCTTCATCTAACGCTGCTTTTGATACATTGGCCGAACCAATATATGCGGAACTAAAACCGGATAAACGATGAAAAAGATAAGCCTTCGCATGCAGTCGTGTTCGTTTAGTATCGTAAGAGATTCGAATTTCCGTATTTGGCAGCTTTAACAACGCTTCGATGGCTTTGATATCCGTTGCCCCCATATAGGAGGTCGTTGCAATGCGAAGCCTCGGCCCCCCATCACTGGCCGGTGTCTGCGTAAACGTCCGCAACGTATCCAGCAGAGGCAATATTCCAGAGAGCTTAATAAATGAGACCAGCCAGTCTGCCCGATCACAACTGCTTAACTCTTTCTGAAGTTGAGTGCGCAATGCTGGACTGCGCGAAGAGCCCGTGAGTAGTGCCGAAACTGTTAAGGGTGTATCCGGCCTCTGCATCACCGTCGCAGGTATGGCCGATGCTTTAATCCGCTGAAGAGCGGTGTCACTCTCTGGCAAAATGGCCGGCAAGAAGTCATTCAGAAACTCGGGTGATCGCACTGTCTGATTGAGCGCGCCTTGCCAAAGCTCTAAATCGGAGTTGGAAAACACTGTCTCCGCAAGATAAGCAGAGAGCTCGCGAGCCAAATGAAGCGCAATTTTATTCGGTAACTCAACAGGATCGACATTGCCCCAGATAGCCTCATCCATTAACCCCGATTCTTCGAGCCGTTTCTTTAACTGAGGCGTTTGAAGCAGGTCATACAACCCCGCCGGCAAAGAGCCTGTCATATCATCCCTTCTGTTTTCATCAGGCCACTCCCCTCGATTGATCACTTATCAAAAATTGATCTGTATAATACCTCAGAAAACTGAAAATGCGCAAAGCAAGATAGGCACCGCCCTCCTTCACCCAGTTAAAACAGAGTGGGTCCGACCGAAGTTTATGTTATTCCCATTGGAAGAGGCCGAACAATGAATATTTTACGAATACCTAATTTATCAGACAACTCTTTTGATGCCATGTAATCTTGGTTTGCTTCGATGGCTGAAGCAGGTCTCCTGTTTCAGCCTGATGATCCTGCGAAAGAAATTTATAAAATCACCAGCGGTGAGCTGGTATTTTCTCCTGATGAATACCGCAAGGCAGGAAAAATAGTTAAAAAGGCATATTAAGCATTTTTTATACGGGAATGACGAAAAAAGATACTTTTCAAACTTCAATCACTATACTCTGCAAAGGATACACTGAATAAACTTATGCAACAATCAATAACTGCCATATCTTAGTCTTGAACCTTTGCTTTCATTAAATCAGTTAAGGATAACGCAAATGGTTCTGCAGACGCATGCCCGGGTGAATAGCCGGGTATATTACGAACATCCCATGCTAAATTATTGAAATCTACATCCGCACACTTTTTGATCTCATAGACAAGGTATTGATCGCTTCCAGGAGAACAGTAACCGTGACGCATTATTTCAGCGCGCGAGAAAATTCTTGGTCCTCTACCTATTACCTGCCAGATATTTCCGGATACCAACTTTCCTTTTTCATGTAAAAGAAGGTAAGAAGCCCCTGCCGCCTCAGGAGATAACCTGATACTTCCATGAGCCCCGTCAGTTCTGAAGTTATAAAGGCCTTTGCTGTTAATCCAGGCATGATGGTTCGCATCTTTGACGTAACCGACAAGAACCGAGACTTCAGCTGGAGGCCTGCTTCGTTGTCCTTTGTCATCTAATTCCGGCATAGCTTCCCGCACACCATCTTTATCAGGTTTTGATTCATGAATTTTATAAGTCTGGTAAGTCATGCTGTCACGTTGTGACGCTCTATTCACTAGATGATCAACAACTTCACTGATGAATGATTGCAATCGTTTTGTCCCATCATCCATAGAAGAAGGCCTTACTCCAAAGGCACCCAGGCCAGGAATAATCTCATGAAAACCTTGCATAGATGTCCGACCATCTTTACCGGGATAAAGTACATATGCACCAACAGTTCTGCGGATTGCATCTTTATAAGCATGCATCTTAAGCAAGTCCGCACGTTTATACTTCCCGCTTCTCTGCTCTGTTTTTTCCCGGGTTAATATCTCTTCTTCAGATACTTCATCTGTAGTTTGCTCACCAAGGATTTGCGCCAAGCCTTCAATACGATATTTCGCATCAAAATGGATGTGAACAATTGTTTCCTGTAACTCAGCTTCATCCTGCGTAAATCCAAAAGGCCACAAAGTCAGTGTATAATCAGGCCGCATCTGCCTGGACCAGCTACCTTTTGCCGGGTAGCTGCTATCACCTGAAAAGGTCCGGTTATAACTGAACTCAACATGCATTTTTCTTGTAGGGTGCTCATATATGCCTTTGAGCGGGGTATATTTTCCAGCTTTTAATTTCAAACCAATACCATCAGCCGTAGTTTCAATTAAATCACCGGTTGATTCAGGCAGGATCGAGAACAGTTCCTTCAGCAATTCTAATAACTTAAAAAACAACCAGTATTCATAAAGAACCGCAACATCACGTTTGCCGGCACCGTAAACATCCTCACCACCATGCCATACGAGTTTTGCGGCAAGATCGAACATAAGCCAGCCGCGCAATAACTCCCGATACCCTTCTTTCCTTTGCAGAACAGGGCTATTAAGAGGGAGCGTTGTCGGCGGAGAAATTGATTTAAAGAAGTCATGGTTAAGTATATCCTCAAGCTTCTCAGATAATGCATTCGCCTCTGAATATGCTCGAGGATGATCACCCTTTTCTTTTTTCAGCCTTTCGCGCACCTGAACACAAAAATTAAGATATGTTTCAAGCATGTGTTTCACAAAACGATTTTCTGGCGTATCCACTGTTTCAATCTTTCCGGCAACAGTGATTCTTGCCGGCACACTGGCTAACCCGGAATCCCTTAACGGGTGATTTGAGGGTAAATCAACACGGTTTGAACGTGTGGCAAACTGTCGCAAATGAGAGCTCTTCATTCTCCGTATATTGCGAATATCCACGTCCTGTTCGGTCTCAGCCCATGCTGTAACAGGTGATGTGATCACTCTATGGATTGCCTCTTGAAAAGCATCAGAGTCAACTATGGATTTAACAAATGCAAAACGCTGATAGATGGTTGATGCATCAGCATCATAATCTGTCTCAAATGTTTGCGTAACCGGTGAACTATGTTGCATGAGAAGGTCAGTGCAATGCTCTGTGATATCCTTAAGCATAACTCTGTAATCATCCCGGTATGAGGTTTTAACCGATCTAACTTCCAGTTTTACAGATGACCTTCTTTGTCCGGTAGCTTCCAACACCTGGAGTGAGAGCAGCCCAACAAATATGCCCGGTGTTATTCTGCCTCTGGATTGATCACTGCGTGACGGACAGATAATACCCGGAAGAGGCGTGAATTCAGTGCCGGGTGGCAGCTTATATTCATAAGAAAATCCCTCTGTGAGCTGGTCAGCTGCTTCACCAAAAGCTTCCGCCTCCGATG
>JAUZRH010000230.1 GCA_030950555.1 Mariprofundus sp.
GTGAGCGGCGATCGGCAGCCCCACTTTGGCCCAACCCGCGCTGTTGTTTGCTCCATGGAACCACCATGCACCTCATTCCACCTCAAAAATGGACTCAAAGTGGGATTGCCGCTCATCCACCCAGAGTTTTGCAATTGGCTCATAGTAAACAGGATTATTTCAGCATCTATGGGAGTGCCGCTTTAATCGCGTTGCAACATCAAAACCTGCGGGACTAAATTTCCACCCCCCAAACCAGTGAACTCACGCTTAGAACGGTCATGCAAGAGAGCTGCCGCCAAAAATATTCACACCTTTTTTAACATCACTCACGGATAAGGGGCGTCTAAGAAAATTTACATTTTTGGCATTCCCGGTGGCATACCGCCGCCCATACCACCCATGCCACCAAAGCGACCGGCCAGTTGCGCCATCATGCGTTTACCTTTGGAGCCTTTCATTTTTTTCATCATTTTTTGCATTTGGGCAAACTGTTTTAGCATTTTATTCACATCTTGAACGCTAGTGCCCGATCCCATGGCGATACGTTTTTTACGGCTACCATTAATGACCTTGGGAAACTGACGCTCTTTGAGTGTCATCGAATAGACCATCGCCTGCATGCGTTTGACCGGCTTATCATCCATTTGAGCCAAAGCTTCTTGCGGCAATTTCACACCAGGCAGCATCTTTAGCATCCCTGCCATGCCGCCCATATTTTGCATCTGCCCCAGCTGTTCAGCAAAATCACCGAGATCAAACTGCCCTTTATTAATTTTTGCTACGGTCTTCTCGGCCTGAGCCTGGTCGACCGTGGATTGAATTTTTTCAACCAAGCCGACCACATCACCCTGACCCAAAATACGCCCAGCCATACGGCCCGGATCAAAGGCTTCAAAGGCTTCGATTTTCTCACCCGTACCAACATAACGTATGGCCACACCAGTACTATGAGCCACTGATAGTGCTGCACCACCACGCATATCGGCATCGGTCTTAGTGAGAATACAGCCTGTCATGGTGACGGCAGCATGAAACTGTTCGGCAATAGGCAGAGCCGTTTGCCCGGTCATCGCGTCCAGCACCAGTAAACGCTCGCTCGCCTGCACCTTGTCGGCCACGTCACTAATCTCAGCCATCAAACTGTCATCAACAACTTGTCGACCGGCAGTATCAAGAATCAGCACATGATAGCCGCTACGTCCTGCTTCAAATACCGCTGACTGTGCCATTTCAGCCGCTGTCACACCGCTACCGGCGATATAGGGTACATCTACTTGCGTAGCCAATACCTGCAACTGTTCTCGTGCCGCTGGCCGTGTTGCATCAACACTGGTCACCGCCACTTTTTTACCCTGCCCGACAAGAAATCTCGCCAGCTTGCCTGCCGTGGTTGTTTTACCAGCACCCTGCAGACCACAGAGCAGAATCACCGAGGGAATCTTACTCAGATCAAGATCACGACGTTCACCACCAAGGATATCGGTCAGTACATCATGCAGAATTTTTACAATCACTTGCCCTGGCTGCAGACTTTTTGCGACATCGGCATCAAGTGCCTGCTCGCGTACTGTGCCCATTAAATGACGCACAACGGGCAAGGCCACATCCGCTTCAAGTAGAGCCAAACGCATTTCACGCAGCGTTTCATCCAGATCCGCTTCTGAAACACGGGCAGAGCCGCCAAGCTTATGGGCAATATCACCTATCTTTTCACTCAAACGATTAAACATAAACGCTCCTACAGCACACAATGGGCTGCCTATACTGTTGTGGATCGACGCTGGGTCAATTGGCAACACGATAAGCCGCCCTCTCTGTTGCAAGCTTCATTCATCAGATAGCTGTGCTACCATCGTGATTCAAGCTTGAAGATACTTTTTCTCTTCATTCCCGCGATGTCAGCAATAACGGACAATCCATACTTGAATCACTATATGCATGCGAAAAAACGGCAAAGCAGCACCTATATAAAAATATTTTCATCATTCATTCATCAATGCCTCATGTGCATGCTTATAGGCTTGCACCTGCTCGGAGCGGAACTTCCCCCCCCCTCCCTGATCCCTCCGAGCACAAATCAAGCACCACCTGAAAGGCTCTGGTTCCCCTCCGGAGCCTTTCTTTTTTATACGGTCAAAATCAGCTTCGTTACTTCTGAAGCAGTAAGCTGCTGTTGTTCGCTTGTTGCCATATTTTTCAGCATTACCGTGCCGCTATGCATCTCATCATCACCAATCACAACAACATAGCGCGCTCTTTCACGATCAGCCATCTTAAATTGGCGTTTGGCGCCGCCACCGCCGCAGTGAACTACGGATAGGCCCTCTTTTCGCAGAGCGTTAGCCTGTGTTAAGGCATAGCCCTGTACCGCATCGCCAAGCGCTACAACAGCCACATCCGGCTCAGCCATTTCAAGCGTTTCTAATAACATTGCTAGCCGTTCCACGCCTGCCGCAAAACCTATCGCAGCGGTCGCAGGACCTCCCAGCGCTTCAACTAAGCCATCATAGCGGCCACCCGCTAGCACGGTTCCCTGTGCTCCCAGTTTATCACTGACAATTTCGAAAGCGGTACGATTATAATAATCTAAACCGCGGACAATACGAGCATTAACCCGGTAAGGAATTTTCAACGCATCCAGTCCTTTCTGCACGCCGGTAAAATGGCTATCACAAGCATCACAGAGATGAGCCACCATCTCCGGCGCATTGACCAACTCCGCCTGACAACTGGCCAACTTACAATCGAGTACCCGCATGGGATTCTTCTGCAGGCGCTCTACGCACGTTTCGCATAAGTGTTCAGTTCTCTCGGCTAGGTATTTTACGAGTTTTTCACGGTAGCTTGGACGACAAACACGACAGCCAAGCGAGTTCAGCTCTATTTTCAGATCTGGAATAGCCAACTCAGAGAGAAAGGCATGCGCCATTACAAGTATTTCCACATCTTCTACAGGGCCATTCGCAGCAAACATCTCAACACCGATCTGTTGAAATTGACGTAATCGCCCCTTCTGTGGTCGCTCACGGCGAAACATCGGCCCCATATAAAACCAACGCTGTGCACCTGCGCGAGTCAAACCGCCCTGCAACCAGGCTCGCACAGAGCCCGCCGTACCCTCTGGTCGCAAGCAGATATGATCCCCACCTTGATCAGCAAAGGCATACATCTCTTTCGATACAATATCCGTATCTTCACCCACGGAGCGAACAAACAATTCAGTAGGCTCTAATATTGGTAGCCTTACCTCAGAAAAAGCATAGGTTGAGAAAACTTTATGCGCCGCGGCTTCTACGCGCCGCCAACGCGCCACCTCAGCTGGCAGCCCATCATGAATACCACGAATACTTTGCAGTTTTTTTGCACTCATCACTGGTCATCCTCGTCACTAGCTTGTTGTTTTATACGTATACGCTCAGCCCGTTGCTCCACTTCATCGACGAGCTTGTCTATCATCGAACCATTTTTAACTTTGTCTGCTTTGTCTCCATCAAGGTAGAGCATGTGCACCGGATACCCACCAGTAATACCAACATCGACCTCTTTGGCCTCACCAGGACCATTGACAACACAACCAATCACAGCCACATCCACACTCTCTTGAATATGCGACAGACGCTGCTCCAGCTCGGATACGACCTCTATGACGTTAAATTTCTGGCGCGCACAACTAGGGCAAGCAATCAGGTTCACACCACGGTGTCGTAAGCCCAATGATTTTAATATTTCAAAACCGACTTTCACCTCTTCTTCCGGTGCGGCTGCCAGTGAGACACGAATAGTATCGCCAATACCATCCGCCAACAGAAGCCCTAAACCAATCGACGACTTGATCGTACCGCCAAACAGACTACCTGACTCAGTAATCCCCAAGTGCAGGGGATAATCAACCATCTTTGAGAGCTTACGATAAGCGGCCACCGTCATCGGTATATTACTCGCTTTCAATGAAACTTTAATATCATGAAAGTTCATCTCTTCGAGAATACGGATATGGCTCAAGGCCGACTCCACCATCGCATCGGCACACGGTTCGCCATACTTCTCATTCAGCGCCTTTTCCAATGAACCAGCATTCACCCCGATTCGAATCGACACACCCCGCTCACTGGCGGCTTTCACCACCCGCTCCACGCGATCACGGCCGCCAATATTACCCGGATTCAGGCGCAAGCCATGCACGCCTGCATCAAGCGATGCCAGTGCCATTTTATAGCTAAAATGAATATCAGCAATCAGCGGTAGATTGGTCTGTGCTAGAATCTCGGGCATCGCCGCCGCCGACTCCGGATCTGGCACGGATACGCGTACAATATCTGCCCCCGCCTGCTCAAGGCGGTGAATTTGGGCAACCGTCGCATCAATATCGGTGGTTAGGGTATTGGTCATCGATTGCACAGCGATGGGCGCCTCGCCTCCCACCACCACCTGGCCGACATGCACGGGCCGGGTATTTCTTCGTGTTGCTACAATGGAATCTCTCATACGTCTCCTTGGCTTGGCCCTATCTACAGAGCCACTTTTACATAACAAAAGCTTAGTGTCTGAGCTCCATCGTACGGGGCTTAGGCCCGTAAAAACAG
This sequence comes from Mariprofundus sp., assembly GCA_030950555.1. GTDB lineage: Bacteria > Pseudomonadota > Zetaproteobacteria > Mariprofundales > Mariprofundaceae > Mariprofundus. The sequence continues at coordinate 4,566 of JAUZRH010000230.1, forward strand.
AGCCCCACTATTCATAACTCAGTGGACAAGAGCTGCCTACAGGCTATTCAACGCCCTGTTGTTCACTAGCGGTTGATGGTGGCGATTCCGTCTTGCCACGCAAGACGGATAGACGCTCTTGCATCTGTTCCGCTCTATGTAATGCTTCTCTATATTCGCCTTCATCTGGCTGTAGGGCAACGGCGCGGCTCCAGTCATCAATAGCCTTCGCTAATTGTTCATGCCTAAAACTGTGACTGCCACGGGCAAACACGTGCACCGCCTCCGTTTTCATCCTCTGCTCAATATTGGTCAAAAGCTTACCTGCATCAGCACCACCATGGCGCAGATACGCTTCCGCTAACTGTTTCGCTTCAAGCAATCTTCCGGCATTTAATGAGGCGCTAACCTGCTCCGCTGTCACAGGCTTACCCGCCTTAACAACAGCCTTTCTGGATGA
>JAUZRH010000231.1 GCA_030950555.1 Mariprofundus sp.
AGTCCGCATTCTGCGTTGCCACAGCGTTACTACTAAAGGCAGTAGGCTATCGCGCCCATTCAGGGCTTGCTTATGCGCTTGATTTGGCGCCTTGAATCCAACAACTATCCTGCGCATAACCTGGATACTTTATTCTTTCCGCGGCCCTAAGAACCACTTGCAAAACCCATGAGCGGCAATCACCTTCCCCACTCAGCGTTTTGCAAGTAGCGCCTAAGCGTTGCAAAAAAGATCTAACCCTAGGTGCGGATGTCACAATTGTCACAATCACTCGACAGCCAGCCAAACCAGCATTAGACTGTTTGCTTACAGATAGAAAACCAGTGTAATTGAGGCACCATCAAATGATCACCACAACCGAAATTTTCCCTTGGAATACAAATTTTGAGACAGGAATCATAGCTATTGATGACCAACACCAACAACTGGTAAGCCTCGTCAATAAGCTGGCCAACCATGTCGCTTATGATTCTGATCAACTAACACTGAATGAGGTGTTTACAGAACTCACCGACTATACGATCTACCACTTCAATACCGAAGAAGCCATCTGGGCTAAGTATATGGACCCAGCAGTTTTAGCGGCCCATCAACATACACACCAAACCTTTATTGATGAAGTAAGCAAAGCCATACAAACACAGAACCAATCACCCAGTGAAGATATACTTGAGCAAACCTTAACATTCCTAACCCATTGGCTGGCCGTACATATTTTAGATGATGATAAGCGCCTGGCTAAGATCACCCTAGCCATGCAACAAGGCATGTCGCTACAGGATGCAAAAATCTGTGCCAATGCAGAGATGAACGGTGCTGCAGGCGCACTGATCGATAGCGTGCTTTCCATGTATGACTCACTCTCATCACGCACACTTGCACTGATGCGCGAAATAGCTCGTCGACAGCGCACCGAGCAAAAATTACTACTGTCAAAAAGCGCCATAGACAGCACATTGGAAGCTATCTTCATCACCGATCCTGAGTGGTGCATTATTGATGCTAACCCTTCATTTTGTACCAATACCGGCCGCCAGTATGAAGAACTGATAGGCAAAGATATCCGTGAGATAAAAGCAAGCTTATTCAAGCAGGATGCAACCCTCCATATATGGAAGGAAGTCGCCACGCATGACCACTGGCGAGGTGAGATCACGGGTACCGATAGCGAAGGAACGCCCGAATCAGTATGGCTAACGCTCTCTGCAGTAAAGAATAGTGACGGTCAGATATCTAACTACGCCGGCGTTCTCTCATCCATCTCACATCTAATTGAGCAACAAAAGAGCCTTGAGCTGGCAGTAAATCATGACACTTTAACAGGCTTGGCAAACCGCCGCTTATTAAAGGACAGACTCAAGAAGGCCATTCAATTCAACGCACGCAACAAGCAAATACTGGCCATCTGCTTTTTAGACCTTGATGGCTTTAAAGCCGTCAATGACACGCTTGGTCATGCTGCTGGCGACGTTCTACTCTGCTCTATCTCCAGTCGATTACAAAACCTCATCAGAAAAGCAGATACCATCGCCCGCGTGGGTGGTGATGAGTTTGTAATGCTCTTTGGTGAGTTAAACAGCCAAGATGAAATCCACCCACTACTACAAAAAGTACTTGCTAACGTAGCACAACCCCTACTTATTGATGGCACAGAAATCAGTGTCTCTGCGAGCATTGGCGTGAGTATTTACACGCATGATGATAGCTTGCCAGAAGAACTTTTGAAGCGCGCAGACTCAGCTATGTATATCGCCAAAAACAACGGGAAATCTCGCTATCATCTATATACAGAGAAATAGAGCATCCTTCACCAACTATACAAAATAGGTGCCGCGTTAGGGCCACGGAAAGAATAAAGTATCCAGGTTATGCGCAGGAGAGCTGTTGGATTCAAGGCGCCAAATCAAGCGCATAAGCAAGCCATGAATGGGCGCGATAGCCTACTGCCTTTAGTAGTAACTCTGTGGCAACGCAGAATGCGGACTTATAGACCAGCACGTGGATGATTTATTCTTTCCGCGGCCCTAATGCTTATTACAACGCAGAACGCGAGTAAAAAAGCACGTGTAAACCGATGCTTTATTTCTTTACAACGCCTAAGCCAAAAAATAAGAAGCACGGCCTAAGCCGTGCTTCTTGATGCTCTCAGAACAATCGCGTTGTTTTAGGTTTTACTAGCAGCCCTTGCATTGCGGCCAGGGCGAGCGCCCCGATTGCCGGCTGGCTTGCGCGGTGAACCCGCATCGTGACGACGCTTAGGGCGTTGTCCTTGTTTTGGTTCTTTAGCTGCGGCAGCGGCATCTTCAGCATCATTCGGTTCAAAACCCGAAACAACCACTTTCGAGATTGATTTCTTAATCAATCGTTCGATGCCCATAAGCAACCTTTTCTCATCGCCTGACACAAGTGAGACTGACTCACCACTATTACCCGCTCGTCCCGTTCGACCAATGCGATGCACATAGTCTTCAGCCACATGTGGCAGCTCGAAATTCACCACATGGGGCAGATGATCAATATCCAGACCACGTGCCGCAATATCTGTAGCCACTAATACACGCACCGAACCTGCTTTAAAATTAGCCAATGCCTTAGTACGAGCTGTCTGACTCTTGTTACCATGAATAGCTACGGCAGTGATACCCTCACCTTCCAGATATACCGTCAGTTTATTCGCACCATGTTTTGTCTTGGTGAATACCAAAACCTGCTGCCAATCACCTTCTTGAATGAGATGCGCTAACAGGGCCCGTTTCTTCGCTTTACTAACCGGATGAACCATCTGTGTTACTTGATGTGCTGTCTCATTTCGTGCCACTTCCACATAAACAGGCGCATGCAAAAAGCCACTCGCAAGTTTTTTAATCTCAGCAGAGAATGTAGCCGAGAAAAGAAGATTCTGACGTTTTACAGGAAGAAGTTTCAATACTTTACGAATATCGTGAATAAAGCCCATATCCAGCATACGATCAGCTTCATCCAATACAAAAAACTCGATATGACTGAGGTTCACCTTACCCTGACCAATAAGATCAAGCAGCCGCCCAGGCGTGGCAACCAGTACATCTACCCCACGCTGCAATTTTTGAATCTGTGGATTGATCCCCACTCCGCCAAAAACAACAGTCGAACGCATGGGCAGATATTTACCATAAGTGGCAATACTCTCGCCTACTTGGGCTGCCAGCTCACGTGTTGGTGTCAGCACCAGCGCCCGAATATGGTGTTTTTTTGTGCGTTCTGGATGATCTTTTTGCAGCAGGTGTAACATCGGCAGTGTAAAGCCAGCGGTCTTGCCGGTGCCTGTCTGCGCACCAGCGAGTACATCGTTCCCTGCTAAAACAACAGGGATAGAGCTGGCCTGTACCGGTGTTGGCGTTTCATACCCCTGATCAGCAACAGCACGAAGTAGTTCGGCTGAAAGACCCAGTTTTTCAAATGACATGTATTAATATTTCCGTAGCACCCGGACTAAAAAGCTCACTGAGAGTTTAAGGTGCATAGTTGATTTCCGATTCGCCGAGCATCAGTGATTGCCCTGGCAGGTGAAAAGAGGCTATACCTCTCCTCTGGAGGTGGCGCACTATGACTCTCTCTTCTAAAAGCACAAGCAATCCAAGCGAGAAAAACTAGCCAGCAGCCTAATATCCACAACCCTATATTGCTTTCGCCTTTCCTTCGCGGTCTTTGAGTGGCATATTTCATGATGCTCAATGAACCATTCGGAATAGGTGCCAACTGTGGATATGATAAACCAATTAGATGCAATAAAACAGCATACATCAGCTTTGTATGAGTTGTTAAAAGAGGGGGATAATTTTGAGGCCAACAACCACCTTCGCAAACTGATTTATCAGCTTGAAATGATGGATGAAGCATCATCTAAGGTACCTGAGAGCGCGCGTACATTAGCAAGCTGGCTAGTTCAACTCTGCGATGCGGAGCATGGAGCCTTGATAAAAAAGTACCCGGATCAACCCAATGGGCTTGATCACGCCTGCATCGATGCTCACATCAAAGAGCAGCAACAGCAATTGCACAGCGGCGCAACACTGCATACCAAGGTTGAACAAGGCATCAAGCATCTTGCAGGCATGATGGGGGTCGTCGAACATCCAAGCCTTAGCATTGCAGATCGGATACCTTGGTTTGCCAATATTTTATTAGAGCATCTGCGCGAAGACCAGGAAATGGGGCAAAAACTGCATCAGCTTGCACTGGCCACCACGGAGTCTTTACGATCTGCCCAAGAGATGCTGATAGGCACAAGTGACAATTCACCTGAACTGCGCCATGTTAGCATGATGTTATCACACCCGGTTCCAACTGACCCGGTACAAGCGCGTGATTACCTCAAACAAATCAGCGCTCACTTAGAGCATATTCAACAGCAAATGATTAAAGATAACCAACAGATGCAACGTGATATTGGTGACCGCGTCAATACTTTCAAGGGTGTCTCCAACAAACTGATGGCTACAGAGAAAAAAGCACGCAGCGACACCCTCACAGGACTCCCTAATCGTGCCGCCCTGATTGATTTTCTAAATAAATACTCCAAACAGTCTGTGATCAGCTTATTCATTATCGCCATTGATCAACTACAAGAAATTAAAGCCGCTAGCGGCGAAAACACTGGAAACCGCTGCCTGTGTGAAGTTGCCAATGTTTTAACGAGTCGAGTGCGGGCAAGTGACATGATTTTCCGCGCGGGAAGCAATGAATTTGTCATACTACTGCCGGGCATTAGCAACGAAAGAGCCCTACTCGCAGCTCACGATCTACATAAAAGTATCACCTTAAAAACCATTGTCTCTCCAAAAGGCGATATCGATGTCCACATCTCTCTCGGACTTGCCCAACGCAGCGCGAATGAACAGCTCTATGCGTGGATTAAACGCGCCGATGCCGCATTATATGTTGCCAAAAGCAATGGTGGAAACCACATCGAAGCGGCCCCCTAAGTTGAGTAAAACAGGTCCTGCATGCAAACCTTCAGCACACAAGCAAGGACACCCGAAGGTACGGCTTCTCATCATTCCCGAGGTAAGGGCCGCGGAAAGAATAAATCATCCACGTGCTGGTCTATAAGTCCGCATTCTGCGTTGCCACAGAGTTACTATTGAATATTATAAGGTCTATCGCGCCCATTCAAGGCTTGCTTATGCGCTTGATTTGGCGCCTTGAATCCAACAACTATCCTGCGCATAATCTGGATACTTTATTCTTTCCGCGGCCCTTACGTTACCTCGCAGCTGAAAGATATCTCTTCATCTTCCGTAAGCCGTTTTAATCATGGGCTTTTTTTTATTGATTCCCTCAAGAAAAGCCTTCATGTGTAAACCGAATATGAAGGATGCCCTACTTCTTACTTTTTAGCTGGCTTTTTTGAATGGTAAATCTGCTTTAGCCAAGTGATTGCGCCGGGTGTTCTCTGCCAAAGGGCTCTACTTTTGCTTTGATAACACCATACCTGTTCTACTTTATTCAAGCTATTCAACCCCGTATATGCATCAGCATCAGGGTGCATCGTTTTAGGTCTTTTAAAGGTGTTACGGAGCAGTGCATAAGGCGCATCAGGAAAAAGTTCCATCGCATCGCTTAATAGTTCAGCAGCTTTTGCCAACTCACCAAATCGAAACAGGGCAAGCACATGACCAAAACGCATGTGGATATTTGTATCATCCCTGTATCTGTCGCAAAGGGAAGCTGCATCTAAATTTTTTTCTGCAAGCAACAAAACGGCCAATAAAACAGCTCTAACGCCTAGCTCATCCTCCGGATTCAGCCGCAATATCCACTCAAACAGCTCTATCGATTCATCATAACGCCCTTGGTGAGCAGCGTGTCTAGCAAGCAGCAGCAATACATTCAGAATCTTCTCACAAGCCTCATCCTGCCAGTTTATAGCGATATCCGGCTCGTTAGGTAACAAGCTTTTAAGTTGGGCTTTACTGATGGCATATACAAGCTCCATGAGCTCCTGCTTCTGTGGCAACTTGTTTGCACAAGAAAGGGCTTGTAGAAGAAAAGCGAGAACATTGAGATTGCCGGCAAGTTCAGGATGAAGCTCCAGGATGAACAACCATCTATCTGGCTGATACCAGAGGTGACTGGTATTCATTAATAATTGAAGTAGTTTTTTTTCGATATCGTAACTAAGTAGATTCTCAGAGCGAATAGAAACTTGACCATCATCTACCTGCACACTGTGAAGAAGAGCTGGTGGATTAGCTAGGGCTGATTGTAGCCATTTCAATAGCCTCTCTTCGCTCGGGGTATAAAAATCAATCTGCTCAAACGTAGCCAGAGCATTGGCGATTCGATTATCCAGCCGCTGTTTAGGTCCAGTCAGGGCATTGCACGTTTCTCCTAAACTTTCAGTGAAAATAGCAGCATCCGTCGCTTCAAGCAACATCTCTTCAACTCTGCCCTCTGCATCTAATAGCATGAGACGAAGGTCAATACCATCTAAACTATATTTACTAATCTTCTTATACTCCGCAAGAGCTTCATACGCAGCTTCAAACTCACCCTGGCTTGCCAGCAAGTAGCATTTCTCTCGCAGCACAACCATCCGTATCTTTTCATTCGGATGCACTATCATTCTATTGATTAGTGTCATTCTTTTTCTAGGCTTCTCCAAAACAACACATAAATGAAGCAGGGCTATTAAAGCATTATTACTGTTTTCATCCAAACAACTATCTTCCTGCTTGAAGATAGGGTCCAACATCAGTAAAAAACGCTCTGCAGTAGTTCTGTCCGAACTATCGACTGATATAGCAATACTGCCAAGCGTCGAATGTGAGATAACCTTCCATAACTGCGACAATTCACTCTTACTGAGGCATTTTAATACCACTTCCAGTAAGAAAATATCGCTTAATGGTGGAAAAATAGACCCCAGTTTACTGCAGCATGATTTAAACTTTTTACCTGAACCACAAAGGCATCGCTCATTGCGTTTGGGAAGCATTACTGGCGAGCATTTATATTGATTGGAGGGCAGAGGCGTATAATTCCAGATATGAACAGCAAACAAAGGCGCAACAACGAGCATATTCATGCTGTGTGCGGCCTCCCAGCTTTGAATAAACGCATCATTTTGATGTTCATCAACATATTGCACAAATAATTCAATAAACTTCTCAGCATCAGGTTCTACCTGAACGAGCATATCAATGACGTCCACCAGCATACTTTTAAACGCTAAGAATTCACCTGACGACTCGCCTTCCAGTTCATGGTGCATTTTAACACTCCGTTAATCTAATATACTGCATTCAGAACCATATACCACAGAGGAGCAAGCAGTCAAAATAAACGCTCTGCCTAACATCAAAACCAATGGATTCCCATCTTCACAGGAAGCAAGGAGCGGTGTTCCCGCTACGCGATAGGGTTCATTAGACTGCCCCAATCAAATACACACCAAGCAAACCTGATTAGCTAATCCTATCGCGTAGCGGGAATGCCGCTCAAGCTTCCCGAGGGTTGCATCGGGAATCCACATCAAAACAAGCGCTCTGCTTGGAGTCAAGAGAATGGATTCCCGTCTTCACGGGAAGCAAGGAGCGGCGTTCCCGCTACGCGATAGAGCGTTTTCTTTGATATGGATTCCCGTCTTCACGGGAAGCAAGGAGCGGTGTTCCCGCTACGCGATAGAGGAGTTCAAGGGGTCAGAGCCCTTTAGCTTTGCATTATGGCGTGGACAGCTTCTTGCATCATCGCTGGGGTGTACGGCTTTTGTAGCATGCCAGATGGTTTGCAATCACCCAATTGTATGGCGATATCTTCCATGCTGTAACCACTTGAAATGATCACATGCACTTTCGGGTTGATCGCATGTAGTTCAATAAAACAGGCCTTTCCACCCATCCTCGGCATGGTCATATCCAGAATCACAACATCAATTTCATGCCTGCGTTGACCGTAAATTTTAAGCGCCTCCAAGCCATCACAGGCTACAAGCACCTTAAATCCAAAAGATTCAAGCATAGAGCTGCCAACTTCACGTATCATCGCTTCATCATCCACCAATAGAGCCACTTTTTGCCCTTTCGCCGATTCATCTTGTATTATCTCCACAGCTCTAGGCTCAGCATTCACAGGAGTAGCAGTGGATGCTGGCAACAAAATAGATACCTTCGTCCCTTCACCTTCACCGGAGTCAATATGCAAGTCCCCTTTTAACTCACGCACAATACCAAACACCGCACTCATACCCAGCCCGCGTCCTGCAAATTTGGTCGTGAAAAATGGATCAAAAATATTTCTAAGGGTATCATCACTCATACCACAACCCTTATCCTGAATCTGCAACGACACATACTGCCCGGACGATAGGGTTCCCGTACTGTTTTTTCTAACGACTTCATTCGCTTGAACCTGGTGTACTGCTGTCGTAATGCTAATCACACCCGTTTGCCCCTGATAGGCTTCTGCTGCATTGCACAGAAGATTTTCCAGCAGTTGTTGCAACTGCCGTGGATCAACATCTACATGTACCAGAGAATCTGCAAACTCACTTTTAATTTCGATATTTTTTTCTATCATACGAACAAACGCAGACAGGTGATCGTGAAAAAAATGACCTATATTTACTGGTTCCACAACAAAAGCACCATGGCCTGAATAGGCCAACATTTGCCTACACAATATAGCAGCACGATCACCAGCTAGCTCTATCTGTAATAGAAAACGATTTAAGTTGCGATTTTCCTCACCCAAGTGGTTCATCGCCAAGGATGCATTTCCTAATATGGCTGACAACAGGTTATTAAAATCATGCGCTATGCCGCCAGCCATTGTTTGCAGCGCCTCCAAACGCTGGGCAAACGCTTCATTCTGATGTTTGAGGTGTGCCGCTTCTTCTGCCTTGATTCTGCTTTCAATCTCATTGATCAGCAGCAGTGTCGCACCCTCTTCATTAAAGCGTATGGGCAATGCCGATACTTCCGTATGCAGCGCTGTGCAACTAGGGCGATGCCAAGCAATAGGCACAGCTAACTGGTCCACTTTATCGTCCATCAGCAACTCAGCTAAGCGTTGTCTATCTGAAATGCAGGCAAGTTCTTCAAGGGGAGTGACGGGGTAAGATGGGGCTGTGGAATGCTGCATAAGCTCGTGCCAATAGTGGTTGGAGAAGAGCGCCTCTCCCTGCCTTACAACTAAGATGCCGACAGGAGCATGTTCAATAAGCTGGCGATAACTATGCTCACTTTTTCTCAATTCAGTACTCGTTTTCTTATGCTCAGAAACCTCTCGATTCAGTTGTTTATTTCGCTCTTCCAGTGAATCAGACAACTCCGCTCTTTCAGCAATCAACGCATAGCCATGCAGTAGCATGCGACTAGAATTGCGTGCAACATTCCATGCCGCTGCTATAAAAATAATTAATAGTAACCCCATCATCGGAGCACGCGGATCATCTTGGAAAAAAAACCAAACTGTAATCGGTAGTAGGGTAGGAAAGAAATAACCCGCGCATGCAGGCATTGAAACTGACGTGGTAAAGACCGAGCCTGATGCGTAACCACTTAACACAAAAGCCAGAAACACCCAGTAAAACATGTCGGTCGATAGGCAAAACAGTATCGACCCGACGCCCCAGATCAGGCCACTCATGGTGGCCGTAACAATCATCAAGCGCTCAATCGCTGGATAGTTCTGCGGATCGAGCAAAAGATGTTTAATGTGAAAATGGGACCATAACCGAATCATACTCATCAGCAGAGCAAAAAACGCCCAGCCAAAGAGAAGACTATCGGATACAACACCATAAAGTGCCCATGTCACAATCAGAACACCGCCCACCACCGCAGCCACAGCCGAAAGCAGGTTGTCACAGAGATACTCAAGCCTTTGACTTTGCACCGATTGCGCTATCCCCATCACACCCTCCCCCTCAGCAACTAATCAGATTTCTACCTCATCATCGGTCAGATTGCAATGGCTGCACAGGATTGATAAAAACTCAGAGCTAGCTGCCTTACGGATATCTTGTATGAATGGGCTCTGAGCATTTTTTTCACAGTTGACCTTGTAGGCACGAGAAGGCATGGTTGTCAGTTAGGGTCGCGGAAAGAATAAATCATCCACGTGCTGGTCTATAAGTCCGCATTCTGCGTTGCCACAGCGTTACTACTAAAGGCAGTAGGCTATCGCGCCCATCAGGGCTTGCTTATGCGCTTGATTTGGCGCCTTGATCCAACAACTATTCGGAGCTTAACCTGTCGAGTAGACCGGGTTCTCTGATTTCTTAGGGCCGCGGAAATAATAAAACATCCAATTCTACTGGTCTATAAGCTCGCCTTCTACGTTGCAGAAACAGTTACCTAGGCCCAGCTATGCGCCTGTTTCTGCGCCTTGAATCCAAACTTCTATCCTGCGCACCTTTTGGATGTTTTATTATTTCCGAGGCCCTAACTATCAATGCCCGATACAGCATCCTTCATACAACCCCAAAAGTAGTTGACACTTTTTTCAAAAAACATGTTGCCGATAGGATGGACCGATCATCAAAAGATGATTTTAAAAAAAAGGGATCCTTCACCAACCATAAAAAATAGTTAACGCTTTACGTTACCTCGCAACTGAAAGATA
>JAUZRH010000232.1 GCA_030950555.1 Mariprofundus sp.
ATTATAGCGATTCAAACTTGTACTGTCTTTTCTAGTCATTCCTGCGAAGGCGTGGAACGAAAAACCTAAACAGAGCGTTATGTTGAAGTGGATTCCCGATCAGGTTGGGAAGCTTGAGCGGCGTTCCCACTACGCGATAGGGTTAGCCAAAACCAAAACCGAGCCTGATTGATTCGGGTAGTCTGAAAATAACCCTATCGCGTAGCGGGAACGCTGTCCAAGCTTCCCGTGAAGAACCTGCCCCCGCGAAGGCGTGGGGCGGGAATCCATCCTCGTTCCTACGCTCCTGCGTGGGAACGCATAGGCAGAGCGTTTGTTTGATATGGATTCCCGATGCAACCCTCGGGAATGACGGGCGGGTATCGGATTGATTCGGGTAGTAACAAATATCGGTATCCTTCATTATCCAGTTTACACATGAAGGATTTCCACTTAAGGGTCGCGGAAAGAATCAATCATCCACGTGCTGGTCTATAAGTCCGTATTCTGCGTTGCCACAGAGTTACAATTAAAGGCAGTAGTCTATCGCGCTTATTCAAGGCTTGCTTATGCGCTTGATTTGGCGCCTTGAATCCAACAACTATCCTGTGCATAATCTGGAGACTTTATTCTTTCCGTGGCCCTAAAATCGAAAAGGCTTCGCCAAATCGTTGATTCCCTCACCCCCAACCCTCTCCCGGAGGGAGAGGGAGCAAGCAAGAGCCTCGGCTTGCAAAAATGGGGTGATGTGAACAACAGTGACTCTAAAGCCCTCTCCCTCAGGGAGAGGGTTTGGGTGAGGGGATCAATAAAAAACGCCCCCTGATAATCCGGCTTATGGAAGCCAAGTAGGCATCTTCTAGTTGTGTAGAGCGTCAATGATATTTATAGCTGGTGAACGAGGCCCAAATATCCCTGTGTTTCGATAGTCTAGCTTTAGCCCCGTAAGATTGTGATCTTCCTGCGTGACTAAAGTAGTACCTCCATGATGACTTGATGGATGGTAGAAAAACTGGGGCGAAGTTGGGTGGTTTCCTGCAAGCACTGCTGTTGCAGGGTTTGTAGTTTTTCGATGGTTGGTTGATGATTGGTCGAGTCTGTCGGTTCAATGCGGTTTAATAGTTCTTCTAACAGACAGCCGAAAGCTCTTACTTCCAAGCGTTCAATGGCGTGGCTGAGGGCTGGTTGCATCTCTTTGTAACGCGTTGCAGCGCCAAAATCACCCAGTAGGGATTCGGACTGCTCATTAATCAGTATATTATGGCCATAGAGATCACCGTGGGCGATGCCCTGTTGATGGAGGTGGGTGGCGGCCGAGGCAATGCCGCAGGCGATAGTGAGCAGTTGCTTTAGCGTGAAGCTGGCGTCCTCGGTGTAGTTGTCGCGTGTGCACGAATCCAAACAGGGTGGGGAAGCTAGATTTTTAAAATCATCGGCAATCAGAGCCAGCAGTAATCCCTGTTTCTGCTCAGGGTGACCTGTTAGCTCACCAATCACTTCAATCAGATGATCATGGCCGCCTGCCGCAATGGCAGCGGCCATCTCATCAGCCGGGAAGCCGTCACTGGTTACTTCTCCTTTGAACTCTTTGAGTGCGACATCAAAATTATCCAGCCAGTGTGCTTTGGATATTAAACCTGAAGCGCCTTCTCCGAGCGTATGGCTTATCTGCAGTTCATCCCAATGAATTTCTGCGAGTGTGTGGTCTGTAAGTGTGTTGTTTGTACAGGGATTTGCGGCAAAAGCGAGCCATGATAGTTTGGGTAGTTGTAGTAGCCATTCGGGGAGTTCGGTTAGCTGATTGGCTGAAATTCTCAGTAACTCAAGGTTTTTGCATTGTGCCATTTCCATAGGTAGTGATGAGAGTCGATTGCCGGCTAGCATCAACTTTTGTAGGCGGTGATGTTGACCGATCGAAGCTGGCAGTTGTGTCAGCTGATTATCTGTGAGAATCAGCCAACGAAGATTTTTAGGCAAGCTGTTTTCTGGCAGTTCTGAGATATGGTTGGCTTTAAAGCCGATCAATTGAAGCTTTGGGCAGGTGGCTAAAATAGTGGGTACAATGTGAAAGTTGTTATTGGATAGAAACAGGGTGTGTAATTGGGTGAAACGAGAAAAAGCATCGGGTAAATCACTTAGTCGGTTCCCTGATAGATCAAGAATTTCCAAGCTATCGACCAGTTCAAACAGCTCGGTTGGAATGGCCGTTAGTCCGCAAGCGATCGTCACCCGTTTTGCGCCGATCAATTGACCGGCTTGAAGTTTCTTTAACTGTTGCATGTTTACTCGCTTATTGATCAGGATGAATGGTGGATATTTTTCGATACTCTCTGTTGACGCTGATAAGTGTTGCCCCCCATGTAGCACAGACAATCAGTGAGAGATAACCAATTTGGCTAACAGAAATACTAAACCATAGCCACTGGGTAAGTAGTAGAATCATGACGGAACCGAGTATCTTGAAAACACGGTAGCCGAACATATCGATCCATGCTTTGGCTTGGAAAATAAGCACCGGATCAATAGGAATATAAAGCAGTTCTTTTGAGGCTCTATTAATAGAGTAGGAGAGCGCACGATCAGAAATTTTGACGGCAGCCGCGGTGACGAGCGCGGGGGAGGCTATAAAAAAGAGTGTGCTGAAAGCAACTGAGATAGGCTGTAGCGCAAGACCAGCAATAGCACCCAAACGCCGATGGATCAGCGGTGTCAGGATCAGGTTGATGCCAATAGCTACAGCACTTAGCAGACTGAATAGAAAGCCAAGGTAGGCTGTGCGCTCTTCTCTATTATCGAAGGCTGTTTCAACCGCATTCATAAACTGATATTCAACCAGTGGTTCGATCACCTGGGATAATAATAGTAGGGCAGCTATCAAGCTGAGGTAGTGATTTTTTACAATAGTGTGCCAGAATCCAGCATCGACAGGGTCATTGCTTTTTTCTGACATGGGCGATGGATGTTCATGATATAGACCACAACGTTGCATAAGCAGCGTCATGCTTAACAGGGTTATCAGAATGATTCCTGCGACATATAAGAGGTCCAAGGTGTTTAAGCTGGTATAGGTAATCAGTGCATGCGCACCCATGCCACCAATAACACCTCCCAGTAATCCTCCTGTGCCAATCATGGCATACCAGCGGTGGCCATCTTTCTCGCTGTTGATGGCGTTGGTCAGGCTCCAAAACTGTTCAACCAGCAGTACGCTGAGAATATCGACAAAAATATAGAAACTGAAAGCGGAAACGGGTGATGGAGCGGTGAGTAGCAGCCGGAACAGAGCAAGCAGGGCGAGCAGGGTGGTGACCGTGCCAATAACAACATGAATACGCGAGAAGCGGGCAACCAAGCGGTTGTAGTATGAGATAATAATACCAAGCGTCAGTGCTGTGGCTATCCATACATAGGGCAGGTGCTCACTGCCAACTTGGTCAATGAAAATAGAACGGCTGGCCGGCTTTAGTTGGTAGAGCGCTGCAATAATTAGAAAATAATTCATGAATAGTAGTAAGCTACGGAGAAAGGGTCTGTTTTTCATCTAGATTAAAGTAGTTGTTCATTGCGAATATGTCAAATTTATTTTCTTATGATGCATGAAAAGCAGTCAGTAGACAGCCTATTGTAATGACGTAGACTTTAATAATCGACGAATATAGTAATTTAGGGCCTCGGAAATAATAAAACATCCAAAAGGTGCGCAGGATAGAAGTTTGGATTCAAGGCGCAGAAACAGGCGCATAGCTGGGCCTATGTAACTGTTTCTGCAACGTAGAAGGCGAGCTTATAGACCAGTACGTGGATGTTTTATTATTTCCGCGGCCCTAAGGCTCTTGCTCCCTCTCCCTCCGGGAGAGGGTTGGGGTGAGGGAATCGACTATTTGGCGAAGACTTTTCCGTCTCAAGAAAAGCCTTCATATGTAAACCGGAAAATGAAGGATGCCCGGAATTGTAACAAATACCCCTGTATTTCGACAGCCTAGCCAGAGGCCCTTTTCAGGGCTGTTAGTCGCGTGGGCGGCTGTGAAAATGGAGCAGTGAAAGTTGCGGTGAGCGCTGGCCTTCAATCGGAACAGGATAATTACCCGAAAAGCAGGCATCACAGTGGAGACCCTGCGGTTTACCAACGGCTTTATACATGCCATCAAAACTGACAAAGGCAAGTGAATCAGCACCAATTGCCCGGCACATCTCATCCAAGTCCATTTGATTCGCCATCAACTCGGATTCATTCGGTGTATTCACGCCGTAAAAGCAGGAGTGCTTCGTCGGTGGGCTAGAGATGCGCATATGGATCTCTGTTGCTCCGGCTGCTCGAACCATCTCGACAATCTTGCGACTGGTTGTGCCACGCACAATTGAGTCGTCCACTAGAATGACACGTTTGCCTTTAATAAGATCGCGATTTGGATTCAGCTTTAATTTTACACCAAAGTTACGAATCGACTGCTTTGGTTCAATAAAGGTACGCCCAACATAGTGATTGCGAATCAGCCCCATCTGAAAGGGAATACCTGAAACCTCAGCAAAGCCCATGGCTGGCGGAACACCCGAATCAGGTACAGGAATCACCAAATCAGCATCTACTGGTGACTCATTAGCCAACTCCATGCCAATTTTATAACGAGCTTCATAGACATTTACTCCTTCCAGCGTTGAATCAGGGCGAGCAAAATAGACATACTCAAAGACACAAAATTTGCCCTCTGTACGTTTGAAAGGATGCAAACTTTCCAGACCATCCGCATCAATTACAACCATTTCACCCGGCTCTACATCACGTACAAAAGTAGCACCAATCAGATCAAATGCACAGGTTTCAGAGGCCAATACCCAGGAGCCATCCAGCTGCCCTAGTACCAATGGGCGAATACCATTACAATCACGTACACCCACCAGTCGTTTCTCAACCAGAACCAACAGAGAAAAGCCACCTGATAACTGATTCACTGCTTCAGCCAAGCGTTGCTTCATCGTGCTACCTTGGCTTCTGGCAACCAAGTGAATCAACACTTCGGTATCAGAAGTAGATTGAAAAATTGACCCTTTTTTCTCCAGATCATCACGCAGTTCAGGCGCATTGACGATATTACCATTATGACACATAGCGATACCACCATGCGCATATTCATAACAGAACGGCTGACAATTACGCAGCCCCGAATCGCCCGCAGTAGAATAACGGACATGGCCAATACTATGGCGCCCTATGAGCTCTTTAATCTCCGATTTTTTAAATACATCTGCGACCAAGCCCAAGCCTCGATGGGTATTAAAATCCTTGCCATCAGTACTGACAATGCCAGCAGACTCCTGACCGCGATGTTGCTGGGCATACAGGCCAAGGTACGTCAGATTGGCGGCTTCTGGATGATCAAATACACCAAAAACTCCGCATTCGTCGTTAAAGTGATCCGTTTTATCATACTCGGCTATCATAAAGCCCTCATTTAGTGCTATTCTGGATGATTGATTTTAGTGCTTGCTGATCTTTAATCGGGATTAAATCTTGCATCGTTTTACTACTGATTTGCGGAGAAACATACTTACCGCCGCCTTGCCTGGAAAAAGGATAACCCTCAGGGATGGCCTGCCCTAGCATATCACCTAAACTGATCGCATACGGTGCTAATTGACTAGCTTTCAGCCATTTTGTATCGGGTTTTGTATAGGTGGTGTAAACGAGAAAACAGAGCGCAATCAACAACATGCCTCGGGCAGCACCAAAGAAAATACCCAGGGTACGATCCGTGGCCGTTAGCTCCGCAGCATCAACCATACGACGAATCAGTGCGCCGATCAAACCAACCAGAATCATCACTACAACAAATATAAGGGCAAAACCGGCTATATCAGCAACTGTACCATTGCTAATCCACCCACCGAGAAAATCTCCCGCTTCGCCTGAGAGGCGACTGGCTACCAGAAAAGCCGCTACCAGACCGATCAGCGAAATCATTTCACGCACAAACCCCCGCCACAGTGACAACACCATCGACAGACCCACAATCGAAATCAGAATATAATCTACAAAATTCAAAATAGTCCTCTATGTATTCAATTTATAACGCCACGCTTCAGTACCGTTACAATCGAAATCTTTTTACCGCAGAGTACGCAGAGTTACACAGAGTACAAAAAAACCATGTAATCTCTCGAAACGCTCTACTTTTTCAAAACTTTACACAACAATACAAGAGAACAAAAACAGACACAGCTGCATTTAATCACTCCTATCGCGCCGCACCACAGCAGCGCTTTTCCGCTGCGGAAAAAAATTCCGAATAATCACTTTTTACCAACATCAGAGTTTTTGAGCCGCTTCCGATAGATGTCGAACCGGCATCAACGCAAGGGGCATCTCTTTGTCGCCGCGCATGTTAGCAATGATATTTGCCTTCTGCACTCTCTCATGATTTTCCTTGGGCAGAAGCAGGTGCGTAAAACCCAAATTCACGGCTTCTCGTGCACGTGCTTCCGGCTGACCCACAGGTCGCACTTCACCGGTCAAACCCACCTCACCAAACAGTGCGATATGCGCATTTAATGGTTTCTCCTGATAAGCCGAGATCATGGCCATCAACACAGCCAGGTCCACCGCAGGTTCCGTAATACGGACACCACCAGCCACATTAATATAGACATCATGCTGACTCAACGGCAAGCCAATCCGACGCTCCAAAACAGCCGTTAACATGGCTACACGACCACTATCCACCCCCACAGAAGAACGTTTCGGGGTAGCGTAGACCGTTGGCGCAATCAAAGCCTGCACCTCCACTAACATCGGACGCGTTCCTTCCAGACAGGCGAACACCACTGAGCCAGGCACATCGGTAGCTCGCTCAGCTAAAAACAGGCGAGAAGCATCACGAATCCCGATCAACCCTGCATCGGTCATCTCAAACACGCCAATTTCACCCGCAGGCCCAAAACGATTTTTCACCGCTCGCAAAATGCGGTGAGCATGGCCACGATCACCTTCAAAATAGACCACTGCATCCACCATGTGTTCTAATACACGCGGTCCTGCTAAGGCCCCATCTTTGGTCACATGGCCCACCAGAATAAGCGCATGACCGATCTTTTTTGTCTGCTGAATCAGTGCCGCCGAACAGTCACGCACCTGCGACACCGTTCCCGGCGCGCTGCTTAAACGACTACTCACTGTCGTTTGAATCGAGTCGATAATCACCACATCCGGGCGCAGCTTGTCAATGGTCGCCAACATAGATTCCAGCTCACAAGCGGCGGCCAGCTGCAACTGCTTATGCAGCGCACCAATACGTTCACCACGCAGGTTCACCTGCTGCATCGACTCTTCGCCAGTGATGTACAGCACCGATCCACCAACGCCGCTCTGTTCAGCCAAGCGTGCTGCAGCCTGCAGTAATAGGGTGGATTTACCAATACCCGGATCACCACCAATCAGCACAGCAGAACCTGTCACCAAACCGCCACCGAGCACGCGATCCAATTCCTCAATCAAGGTAGAACGTCGCGCGTTCTTTTCACTACTGACATCAGTAATCGCGGAGGTAAGCAACGCCTTGCCCTTACCAGCTGCCCGCACAGCTGACGCTTCAAGGTTCTCTTCAACAATCGAGTTCCAACCACCACAATCGGGGCATTGCCCCTGCCATTTACGTTGCTGTGAACCACAACTTTGACATACAAACATCGACTTAGCCATTAGCGAAACTACCTACTATTGCGATAAAAATCATGCTAGCGCCCCTTATTTAACAGCGAATCAACAGCAGCCATCGTAAGTGAACCATCGCCCTCACTAAGTATCTTCCATGGCTGAGCGTCCTGTTGACGCACCAAAAATAGCCGTTTGCGTGAATCAGAAGCATAATTACTAGATGTATAGCGCTGCGAAAACTCCACTAGCACCGCCTTGCCCTGCGCTATTTGAACCGGCTCACCGATAAGCCGAATATCTGAAACAGCCACATGAATAAATCTTTTTTTGCCATTCACCCGCCGCTTATATTCCGACCAGAGCGCCAGATTATACTTGCTGGTAACAAACTGGCCATGGTAATGCGCAAGGTAAACATCTGCTTTAAGTGACTGCCAATCTTTTCGCCAACGGTTTATTGCTTGTTTTACGCTCGCCAACAGCGTCGCACCCTTGTGATGTGAACGGTGACGTTTTAACTGCACCTGAACGGCAGCCACCTTGACCGGAGTGTTAGAGAGCTGTGGACTGTTACTTTTATTAAGGCGCTCAACAAATCGCTGCAAACGTAGATCAGCCGCTGTCAAATCTATCACAACATTTTTTAACTGACTAATATCATCTGAGACTGAATGAGCATACTTTCCTGATCGCAAAGCTGCCTCAACCGATTTACGCCGATAAGCCTCTGCACGCAGGCGCGAAACCATTTTATCATGGCCCACCTTCGGACTATTCAGCAATGCAATCACTTCGCTGCTTCGGTTATTTTTCATGGCCAAAATAGCCATCAAAATTTCACGTTCACCTGTGGGCAAACTAAGCACCACCGGTGATTTTTCTTCTTTTAGTAGCTGATACGCGCCCTCATTATTGAGCGCTGCAAAGGCTGGCACCACCATTAAAACGGTCGCCACTGTGATGCTTAAAAAAAGAAGCCAGATAAAGTTTATTTTTTCCTTTCGACAATCAATCATGACGCTTCACTGCTGCTGGCAAAACCGCTGTCGTAGGCCTTTTTTTCACACCACCGGTCGAGGGCTCTGTTAAAAGAGCCGAAGGGCCTTCAAGCTGCGGCACTATCACCATTGAATCATTCATCGCCTTGGTAATCTCATCAAACCGAGCATATGCCGCCACCGTCGAAGGCTTGGGAATATGATGCCGCAACCAACCCACCAGATCACCCCACATACGCGTCGTCTGATGGGCTGAAGGCATAATACCGGCATAGGGAAGTTCTACAGTAATCACCGGAATATGGTGCTGCACACCGATACTATTGCCCAGCGAACCGGGATAAGTACCTATCAGTTTGAGGCGTAAAAAACCCAGCTTTGCCGGCGCTTTTGGTGGCCCGTCAAAATCAAGCACGCCGTAAGGCGCGTGTAGCGAAACAATCGCATCCGGTTTAAATTGGCGAATCTGTTCATATAACCAGATACTTTCCGGTTCACTTAAAGCTGCCAAACCTGGATTGCGACGCGGGTCTTTGCCACGGTGCAACCAATCAGCTTGCGTTTTCTTATACCAATCGGGCGTTAGCATATTGCGATTAAGATCCACCCCGTGTGCATTAAGACGCTGGGAATGACGTTGCAGCAAACCATCTGGATTGAGCAGTGGAACCACATGCCAATGGAATAGACCCGAGTGGTAACGATCCAGCTTCGCCATCCAATTAAACACCATACTGACCGCGGAGTATTCATCACCATGGGTGCCGCCAATCAATAAAATACGTGCCAATGGCTTACGGGCCGGTAGGGGTGGATACTCTTTGAGCATAATTGACTGCCCGTTTACTGATCGACCACCCGTATCACTGAGCTGGCGAGCGAGACATGCTGCCAGACTAACGCTACCCAACTTTGCACCGATACGCGTACATTCATCAATAATCGGCTGGCTAGCTATTTTGGCATCTTGAGCAGCGGCCAAATCAGCCGCTCCACTCTGGCTAGAGAAAAGCATCATCAAGAGCCCCAACAGCAGTGACCAAAAACTGTTCACCGATCTCTTTTTACAATTCATACGAACACACCGTAATGGCGCCTAGCCAGAAGGTTCAAACCATCCAGCGTAAGATGTGGTAGGTGATAATCAATAGCCGGCAGATCAGCAATGAGTAGTGGCACTACGCCTCCTGTCGCCACGATCGGCGCCTCTTTATAACCCGGCTGGCTACGTAGCCTCGTTATCAAACCCGTTAAAGCATCAACGGTTGCCCAATAACTGCCCGCCTGCATGCTGCTTGCAGTATCACGCCCAATCAACACTTCTGTTCGTGCCAAACTTACTTCCGGTAATTTTGCTGCCCGTTGACAGAGAGCCGCCAGGGCCACCTCAGGCCCAGGCATAATCAAACCACCCGCATAGTGACCAGCTGGTGAAACCAGATCAAATGTGGTCGCTGTTCCACAGTCCATCACAATCACTGGGCCGCCAAATCGTTCGCGAGCGGCCACAGCATTGACAATCCGGTCAGCCCCCACTTCGCGCGGATTTTTATAATCGACTGCCATACCCGTTTTTACTTCCATACTGCCTACAAATGCTGGTCGCTGTGCACAGATACGTTCACAGGCCGCCGCCAACGGCTCATCCAAATGCGGCACGACACTAGCCACCATAATGCCTGCCAGCCCCAAAGCTGCAAAACCGGATTGCGTAAACATGCCATGTAACTGCCAAGCCAACTCATCAGGCGTGTAATCACGCCCACTCGACAATCGCCAATGCGTTAGCAGCGTATTTTCACTGTAGAGCCCCAGAACCATCTGCGTATTACCAATATCAGCGACCAACATAGGATGGCTTTTGCTTTCGTTCACACCTTCACACATGTTTTTCATATAATTTCCAGCTCTCCTGCAATGATTCGCTCAATACCATGCGCTGTCTCTAGCAAAAGAGCCCCATCCTGATCGAGTTTTTTTGCGATACCATAGATATAAGACCTGCCATCATATACTCGCACGGGCTGATCACTAGCTGCATGCGCCTGCCACCAAGCCTCGCGCACCGGTTGAAAGCCTTGTTGTAGATAAAGCTCATACCATTGATCAACACTACCGAGTAGTGCGGCTAATAGATGCAGGCGTGAGATAGAGCAACCAGATGCCGTCGCCAGATCAATCGCCGCTTGACTCACATCCGAGGGGTAACCTTCAACGGGTGGCTTTAAGTTGATGCCAAAGCCCAACACAACAGCCGGCGGCGAAACTGCACCAGAGCGCATCTCAGACAGAATACCTGCCAGTTTGGCGCCATCATAGATCAGATCATTTGGCCACTTAATCGTCAACTCGGGCAGATACACTTTCAATACATCATGCAGGGCGACCGCCATCAATAGCGATAACTGCGGCACCTGTTGTAGCGCTAAAGCGGGTCGCAACAAGATACTAACCGCCAGTGAATCCGGCAGCGTATGCCAGCAGCGACCCAAACGGCCGCGCCCATCACTCTGACGCTCAGCAACCAGCACCAGCCCCCCCGCTTCACCTTGCTCAGCAAGAGAGATTACATCCTGATTGGTGGAGCCTGTCTGTTCAACCAGCAGCAAACGCCGCCCTATATGCTTCATAGCCAGAGGTAAACATGCTCGCAGCCCTTCGGACGTCAAAAGTGCATCATTAACCATGACCCGATGCCATTACATCTGCAACACGCATAGAGAGATCCAATACCGCTGCCGAATGGGTAATTGCACCAATCGCAATTCTATCGACCCCTGTGTTAGCATAAGCTGCTGCACTATCCAAACTGATATTACCGCTAGCCTCCAGCATGATCGAAGCTGGCACCAACTTACGCGCCTGAATTACAGTAGCCACCGCCATATTATCCAGCAGAATAATATCCGGACATACCGCTACAGCCTCTTGCACCTCAGCCAAGGTTTCGCACTCCACCTCTACCCACACCATTTTCCCTATTTGATAACAGGCATGCACAGCATCAGCAATCGATCCACACGCTTTAATATGATTTTCTTTAATCAACATGCCACTCTGTAGATCCATACGATGATTCACACCGCCACCATGAACCACCGCTAGCTTTTCCATGTGGCGAAAACCGGGGGTAGTTTTACGCGTATCAGCAATCTGACAAGTAGACCCAGCCACAGCATCTACAAAGGCTTTGGTTGCCGTCGCAATACCTGAGAGATGTTGTAAAAAATTCAACGCTGTGCGCTCAGCCGATAGCAGTGAAACAACCGATCCCGACAGCTCACAGATCACATCACCGCATTTCACCGCCGCCCCATCAGCCAGATACCATCGACATTGAATCGAATCATCGACTGCGGCAAACACAGCATCAGCCATCGTCACCCCAGATAACACCCCCGCCGCTTTGGCTGTAATAGATGCGCTCGCAACGGAGCTATTTGGCATCGTTGCCAAGGCCGTCAAATCATTGGTTGCAGCATCTTCGTGCAACGCCTGTTGTATCAATATATTCTGCCACTCATTCATAACGCCAAGCATAACCATTTTCAGCAACCATGATAAGCGCAGCAAAACTTCTAGCCTTGGAAATGTATATTGAAGCAATAGAAAAAGCAGTTCAGTGAAATACTTGCTCATGGTTTATAGCGTGTACGGTGGATAATCTGACCCGACTACACCTCTACTACATATTTTTTGATGATATCATTCAACATCGCACCAATATAGACTACTCCCCAAGGGAGTTTATAGTTAAACACATGGTAACTACTCAGCTGAAGTTTCCCCATTATTGGTCAGGCTATCATCAGTAATAGCGTGGCGATACTGAGATAATGCAGGGGTTTGGTGGGTCTTGGGCAAACCCTATCAAAACCATCGCTCATGGCAGCTTCAGATATCAATCTTCGGACA